>CAZEPC010000229.1:0-7747 GCA_964513765.1 uncultured archaeon | reverse complement strand
ATCTACACGGCTCTGAACACTCTTTCCCTACACGACGCTCTTCCGATCTAAGTCGGTTCTTACAACCACGAGACCGATAAGATTAATATTTACACCATAAAAAGCAGGTGGGATTATGATGATCATAATGTAGGGTCGTTTCTCGTGTTACCCGACAATCGCATTATGATATTCTATGCGCGCCACAATAGAAGAGGAATTTACACCAGAACTACGACAAACCCCGAAGAGATTACTTCATGGGAAAAAGAAATCACGATTTCAAGTCAAAGGCGAATCACTTATTCCCACCCGGTCTTCTTACAGGAGGAAAAAACATACTACGTCTTCTTCCGGGGTAAAACTTGGAAACCTACATGGTGCAAATCAAAAAATGGAAAAGACTGGTCCCAACCCAAAATTTTAATCCAAGACGAGGAACGAACGAGACGAACAATACGGCCCTACACCAAGGTTTTTTCAAACAATCAAGATTCTATTCATTTCGCTTATACGGACGGACACCCCCGAAAGCAAAAACACAATTCGGTGTATTATCTTAAATACCAAGATCATAAATTTCAGTCCGCTAACGGTGAAACAATTGCCGAGGGATGGGAAGAACGGATATCACCCAAAATGTGCGATGTCGTGTATGACGGAACATGCGGAGAGGGGAGAGGGTGGGTATGGGATTTAACCGAAGACAAAAATGGAAACCCGTGTGTGCTTTACACAAGATTGCCCTCTAAAAAAGACCATAAATACCATAGAGCCATATGGAACGGTAAGGCGTGGAAAGACGAAAAGATCTGCGACGGTGGAAAATGGTTCCCCCAAACAAAACGGTTTCGAAGAGAAAAGGAACCACACTATTCGGGTGGCATGTGTTTTCTCCCAGGAAATTCCAATGTTGTTTATCTTTCCAGAGAACTAGAAAATAAATTTATCATAGAAAAATGGAAGAGAACCCAAAAAGGATGGAAAAGTACGATATTAAATAAGAAAGATACGGACTTAAACATACGACCTATTGTCCCGCGTGGGTGGAGTTCGCACAAAGAGGAAAAGGATCATGTCTTATGGATGAGTGGAAGGTATAGACATTATACAGATTACAGCACTTCGATAAACATGGTTTTACCGAATCCTAACCCAAAAAATGATTAAATCATCAAGGAAAAAAACTATCAGGGCAGCGCCACCGTTATTTCAAAGAAAGTCATCGGGGTAAATCCAGCGTAATAAACAAGGGGCTCGTAAGGGACGGGCATGTTTTGGAAGTCTACGGAAATTAACAAGCTGTTCCCAAGAGATTATATTTCTTTCAAAAGCCCTAACTGCCCGCAGAAGCCATTTGAGGATATGCTTTTGGCTATACCACATATAAAGGTAGAATTGACCGTGAAACTGGTCCATGATATATTTGGTATATTCTTCACCAAAGATCTTTTCGCGACCCCCCTCTTTAAAGGACATATAAAGATTTATCATGTATGCTTCTTGTTCCCATTTTTTGCGGTAATATGCTAGTTTCGCAGGAAACGGCACCAAGCCAAAAACCAAGAAAAAGGCAGTTAGCCCGTATTTTTGCTGTTGGCGCATATGGATCCTTTCATGGATAAGAGTGGAATAGCGGCTTTTAGCTGGCCTTTCATACCATGTATTATTGACCGCAATGGTTGGTCCGAGCGTGGTGGTATATCTTTCATTCATTTCTGGATTCCATACGGTAAGTTTCTTAAGAAGTTGATTGAATTTTGAATGTTTTTTTACGACGAGATTAAAATAAGGAAATTCCTCTTTCATTTCTTTAATGAGGGCTTGGTATTTTCGTTCCCAAAATTCTTCCTCTTCCTCTTCGCTGAGATTTTCTGGAGGAAATTCTCTTTTAGTTTCTTTGGAACTCATCTTTTTTAGAAAGCCTCGCAATATAGAAAAGTTTTTTGAATAATAACCTAAAGGGAAAAAAGAATGGTGGTGAGAGAATTGCATCAACATCAATATTAAATGAAATCCTTAACCGAGAGTTTTTCTTCCTCCAAAAACATCTTTTTTACGGCATTTGTCATTTTTGGTAATGGCCACGGAATGTAATCTAGCGTTCTCTCCTCTTCTGATAATTCCCGAACTCCAAAGATCTTATCCTCGTAGGGAGGTTCACAATCAAGCCATTTTCCCTCTTTAATCAGTTTTTTCCTTATTCTATGCAATCTAAGGACAGAATATCCGTAATTTAAGAGCGTCTTATTTTTATGGGGATAAATCATTTTATTACGGTATTCTATAAGAGAAAACAATCGGATAACAGGTTCTCCTGGCTTGGGCATGCAACCCATCAGATGATCGTCAACTACATCGGCCATATCTTGCGTGCATGTACCCATGGCTAATTTCTTTCCCGGTAGGGTTTTGATATCTTTTTTGGTGTATTTATGCCCTTCTCTGTCAAAATAGTAAATCTTGTCTTCAAACTTAACCCCATTTCCCATGAGGATGGTAATTTTAAAATCGGTGGGATAACTTTGATACTTCACATAATCGAATGCGGTCCTGATTGCCGGGATACAGCCGCCCGAACAGCTTTTCTCTAATTCCTTCAGATACTCATGATCGACCTGATCCAACGACAGGATTGGAGCCATGTTAAATTTATGAAATCCAATTAGATAAGTTACGTTGGGAAAATCTTTTTGGAATATGTCACTTAGAAGAGAGGGATCCGCCGCCCTAAAGCGGGTGGAAAGGCTCTTGCTTTTATAATTCCGAGACGTAACATTTTTTTTATCGATATTTTCAGGATCTTGCATCTGCTTGCTACCAGTTTCGAGCACGAGTGCATTTTTATCCCCAAATCCCCGGTTGGATGCAATTTTTATCAGTTTATTTTTTTCTGGATCAAAGCCCATAAGTCTTGTGGCAACGCGATCAGTTTCAACACTATTTGTACCACTAATGACCAATCGCGAATTAACGGGATCCACCGGTGCGGGAGTATTACCCTCCCCACCGACAATCCCGTCGATGATGGTAAGGTCTGGTTTAAGAATGTAGAGCATATCCACCAGCTTTTCATTTATACGATAATTATGATTTCTCTGCCGTAAATTATAGGGAATCACACCCATTGCGTTTTTAAACCCCAAGGTAACCCCCGTATAGAGATTTGTTTTCATCTTAGGAACAGAGATATAATAGGCATCATCCTCAATTATCTTATTATAGAGTTTGGGAATGAGTATTTCCTTCATAACCTCTGCTTTCGGAAGAATATATCTTTTCACGGGTTGTTCCTCTAATGCAACCAACTTAACATCATGTTTTTGTTTTAATCTCTCCAATCCCGAGTTTTTAAAACTAAAATCGGTGGGCATCCCGCGACCAGAGGATTCCCCAATATAAATTTTTTTTGCATAGGGTTCAATAAATCCAATAATTGCCCCAATTACCCGGGGATCGGTTGTTTCTGGATAATCACGTTCTTTAAATCCCATATCATGGAATACCGTGACCAAATTTGGCTTAATAATGACTGGTCTATCCTCTAATTCGCTCAAAAACCCGGTTTTCTTATTCAAGAGGGAAAGATTACATGCAATACACTTTTCTATTTCCTTCACTTCACGGCGACTATAGTATGATTCTTTTCCATAATCTTGGGGTAATTTCACACAATCCTTTTGAAAATCTAGATCCTTTGCTCTGGATACAATTACATAGTTATGCATTGTGGATATTAAAATAAAAGAGGTCTATTCTATTTAAATCTATTTCTGGGAATTGAGTGGGAAGGAAAGAGAATCAGCTAAAGAACAACATAATCTAAAGAAAAATAAAAAACAGGATTTTAGTACCACAACATAATCAAAATATATTTATTTCTTTGCTGCGTCGATTAAATAACGCGCAATAGCCTTACCGGCCTCTTTTACACCTCTAAACCCTGGGAAATCGTTTACATCAAGTACAACATAAGAATCTTTGTATGGCAGAATATCAATTCCAAAAATTTCCAAGCCAAAAATCTTTCCCACTTTCAAAGTCAAATCGATTATTTCATCATTGATTTCCATGGGAGTTCTTTCTTCATCTGCCTTGTTTTCATAGGTTTTAATTAAGGGGGAAATTCGTTTGACCCCAAACACTTCATCCCCTACACAATATATTTTCCGATCATACCCATCATTTTGGATAAAATTCTGAAAATATAGGAGTTTATCAAAGTTAAAATCAACGAGTTCATCAAAGTCCTTAACTTTATAGACGACATTTTTTGAACCGTTATATGGCTTTATCACCATAGGAAATTTCAATTTATTCCTAAGATCTTTTACCGAATCAATATGTTCCGTAAAATATGTATGGGGTATGGGGATATTATGTTTGCGAAGCAGAATATCGCAAAATATCTTATCTTGTGATATCCTAATCGCATCGCATTTATTCACGGTAGGAATACCGTTTTCTTCCGCAATCATTATAGCATGTAAAGAACTATATGAATTTACCTTAACTGCATATAAATCATAATCCATGTTCAAATTATTATAATCAACAAAAATCTGATGAGGATGTATAATCGCCGGATTATGCCCCATTTTCTTAATTTCATTGATTATCTTTCTTACTTGTGGATGATCGCGGTTTGCTACTAATGCAATCTTCATTTATAACACCCAATTATTAAATCGTTATTAAGAAACCGATTTATCTAATATAGGTAGTTTATATTTAATAAATATATTCATAGATGTAAAAAATGGCCAAATAGTCCAAATTTAATTCATATGGCTACATATTATATTGGATATTGATAGAGTAGAATGATAGGAATAGAATTCAAAAACTAAGTTTAAGCTAAGTTTGTTAATTTGGTGATTTCTATTTTTAGTAATTATAAAAATCATGGAGACTCAATCACAATTCCGTAAACAGAGAATAAAAGCATTCAAATAATATAAAAATCAACTTTGTATAAAGAGAATTCTTTACAAAAGGAAATACCTGCCGTGTCATATGAAAATCAGACCCCTTCCAAAACAATTGATAATTCCGTGATTAATGCACTTTGGCATGCGATATTCGATGTATTGGATCAAGATGGGGTAAATTCAATATTCTCATATGCAAACCTTCCAGAGCTGGCAAAAGGTACAATTGAAAACGGAAAAAGGAATATAAAAGTTTTGTTCCGTATCTTGACGGCCATGAGAGATTTATTACAATTCAGTTCCTCTATACTCCTCGAAATGGGAAGAAAGTTCTCCTTTTATTTTGATCCCTCAGGTTCAAATTTAAATGAATTTATCGAGATGCTTAATAAAAAATTAACACCTATTAGGTTTTCCTGGGAGGACATTTCAGAAAACGAAATTTTCATAAGTATGAATGCAAACGCGGATAAAAACAAGGAATCATTGATGACAAATAAATGGCTATTGTATTTTTACAAAGGGATTTTTACCGAAGCGATACTAAAAGCAGTTGGGGGAAATATCAACATTACTATTGAGAATGTGAAACGAAATTGCTGTAAATTCAAGATAACATCGGACCACTACCTCAAAAGCTAAAGAATATCTTTAAGTTATAAGATATCTATTATCAATAGATATTATATACTATCTATCTACTAAGATTTATAATCACTTACCTAACAGAGCTTAAAATTAAAATCAATGAAAAACAGAGAAAAGAAGTTTGAATTTATGAAGGAAAAATAAAAAAACTTAAAATTTAAATAAACACAAATAATACAAAAAGGATTGTGAAGAAAGTTGTTTGATAAGGAAAAGGAAGATAAGGATCAATACGTGTTTAAAATTGCGCTCCTAGGTGCTGCAGGTGCTGGGAAAACATCTTTAATCAACCAGTTTGTTGAGAAAAAGTTTGAAAAGGACTATAAACCCACTTTAGGGAGCTCAATAATCGCAAAGGACATAGTCTATGATGAAATGGAAGTGAGATTGGTAATTTGGGATATAGCCGGGCAGGAAAAATATAATAACGTTCGATCAATGTATCTGAATGGCTCTATCGGCTGTATTTTGGTATATGATATCACCCGAAGACCAACTTTTGAAGAAATAGAGAATAAATGGTTTAAGGATGTAAAAGAATACGCTATGGAGGATGCCGCATTTATTTTAATCGGGAACAAAGTGGATTTAGGCGATAAAAGAAATGTTTCCACTGAAGAAGGCGAGCGACTGGCCAAAAATATTGGTACAGATAACTTTCTGGAGACCAGCGCACTCACTGGAGTGAATGTGGAGAATGCATTCCATCAACTGGTGAATGACATAATCAAAATTTGATCCTGACTTATTTCCCAAATCCTCATTTCCATAAAAAAAAAAAATAAACAAACACCTATTCTCAACAATTCAATATTTACTTTCCTTTTCTTTTGTTCATTTTTAAATATTTGACCACAAAGCTCCTCCCCTTACTTTTGGCTATTGAGAGGTGTATTGAGAGGTTATATTGAGAGGTTCTAATCCATAAGCAGAATAATTAACTAAAATAATAATTTCATTTAGGTAGAAAATAAGTATGGTGAAAGTTGCTGAAAGGCTAGTAAAGGGGAGATTTATTGAGCGTCCCAATAGATTTCTGGGCATTGTTCAAATGAACAAGAAAAAGAGAATAAAATGCCATATTCCAAACCCCGGAAGAATGGAAAAATTCTTAAAAAAAGGAACGGAAGTCCTTCTTGAACACCGACCATCACCCCGTAGAAAAACCCAATATACTATGCTCTACGTGAAAAAGGACGGATTTTTAATTCTAATTGATTCAATCCTTTCAAATAAAATTTTTAGAGAAGCATTGGAAAAACAGAAAATCCCCGAATTTAGGAAATACAAAATGATTGAAGCGGAAAAGCCCTACGGAAAGAATCGAAAGTCCCGTATCGATTTCTTACTGGATGAGAGAGTGTATATAGAGATTAAATCTGTAAACTATCAAGAGCAAGAGAAAGGCTATTTTCCCGATGCACCGAGTAAGCGAGCTCAGAGGCATCTTAAGGAACTCACGCAAATAGCACGGAACGCAAAGATAGACCATGAATCGCCGGAAAAAAAAGGATTAAACAGTTCGCAAGCATGGGTGGTTTTTTTGGTCCAGAGAAACGAGATTCAAAGTGTTTCCCCCTTCGATGAAATTGATCCTACATTTGGACAACTTTTGCGAAAAGGACTAAAAATGGGATTGAAAACCAGAGCATATAAAATCAGATTTACGGAACAAGGAAAGAGTGCATTTCTGGGGAAAGAAATACCAGTTCTCATTTAGGTTTCTAAAATTTTATTCTTTTTCTTTTTGGGGTAAATATAAATCAAATCTTGAGGATAATATTCTTCCGCTCCAGAATATATGCGATAATTATGATAATGAGAATTGGGGTAATTCCTCCCAAAATAAGCCCGAGAACCACATTTGATCTCATTATGTCTTCAAAAAACCAGGTTAATGTTAAGACAATGAGAGGAGCGGTAAAGAAAAATACGAACATATTTTTACCCAAAAGTACCAACGGTTTGAGAAAATAGTTGTTTTCCCCGATTTGGTGGGCTAAAAACATGGTGATCCCCGTCCATCCGATAATTAAAAAGGCCATCGCGGCAGTACATCTTTGTTGATCTGCCCATTGCAGATAATCGACAAGATAGGTGGCCACGAAAAACCAAAAACTGGCAGGTATTATCTTTTTTCCTAAACCTTCCTTATCCACCTCCCCTTTGTCATTAATAAACCAATCCTC
>CAZEPC010000228.1:0-7772 GCA_964513765.1 uncultured archaeon | reverse complement strand
AGTCACACTGTTATCGGAGCTACAAGGAAAGAGGAAGGTTGATTGGAATTTAAGCAGACTGTTACTTGTTGCGGGTTTATGCGGACCGTTGGTCGGCTTAGTCCTGATTTTTATTTTTGGGACAATTTTGATTACATCCCATCAAGCAAAAAATATTTTGAAAACTCCTTATTCCGTTTGGGCAGTCGCCCTCTTTCTGCTTGCATTTTTTCTTTCAAAAACTTTCTCGCTTGTATTGTTTACCCAATCAAACATTCTTCTCCAAACCGCAATAACTTTTTGCCTTTTTCCCATCCTGTTTGCCTTTTTCTTTTTAATCTTTTGGATAAAGAGAGAAGAACCCTTAGAGAAGAGTAAAATAGAAAAGAATGAGTCCGGGTCATCCATTAAACATCTTTTGAAGAATTGGGTTTTGCTCGAAATATTATCCATATTTGGCTTTGGTGTCGCATTTTTACTTGTATTCGCCTTAAATCTTCTTGATATCGGTTTCAGAGTGCTTCGGAATCTATTGTTTGCTTTATTGATGATCGGTGTTCATATTCTCTATCAAAGGATCGGAACGGCAATTCTAAATAAAAATAGGGGGAAAAATTGGGTGTTTTTCTTGCTTATCCATACTATTGCATATTTTTTAGCCGCAAGTTCCGCTTTCTTTTTCATGTTCTCAATACAACCCGAAATATATTGGTTCCTTTTTGCATTGTTCTTAATTTACGGGGTATTAAGAATTGGATTCATACTACGGAAAAGGGAGGGTATTTAAAAAATCCATGAACACGCAAGGGAAAAATATCATGTTATTCTTTTTTTAGTATTTCTTCTATGCCCGGATATTGCTCTTTTCTAATAGTGTATTTTTTGGTGCTATTTCCCCACTTCTCTCCGTGTTTCATCCGTGTCCAAAACAAACTTGGCTTGGTTATATAACTTCCGCCCACAATATCCACGCCCCGTTCAAAAAGAAAATCTGGGATAAATCCTGCTGATGGCCCTATTACCGATATAATTTCAGCATTCTTACAATTGTCTAATACTTCATCGATTGAATTGTTAAGAAGAGTGGTCGCCGTACAAAGGACTTTATTACATTCTCTTAGCTTAGTAATATCGAGAGTTACCTCTATGAGTTCGGTTTTTTGAAGATAGGTCTTTTTTAATTCAATAACATTAAGAGGAATCCTTTTTTCTTGAAGGCTCTTTACAAGCGGCGGGAAATATCCCACCATTCCGATGGTATCCTCTTTTTTTGGATTAATGCCTCCCAATGAATCCGAGGTACTCTGAAGTATCTGTTCTTTGCCATTTCCGATTAATGTGAAAAGATGTTGGGAAAGGGCGTTAAACGTACCCAATGCAAATGATTTACCGTGAATGTCCAAAGATTTTGGAGTTGCGAGTTTTTTCAATAGGCTTAAGGGAGATTTACCCACATAGTTTTTTTCATTGAATGAAACTGGGTTCTTTACTTGGTGGCTTTTCAAGTTTAAGAAATATACGCCAATTGCGCCGGAATTAAGCTCGACTGCCCCAAAGTTTTTTGATTTTGAGGATCCCGTACAACATTTTCCCTTTGCCTTATTTGATCCATCTTTTTTTGGATGGAAAAACCGTTTTATTTTGGGAATCTCTCGATACTTTCCAATTTTTTTTGCCAATGTACAGATGCTTGCATAGATTGATTCCATAATTTTTGATGGAAAGCCAAAGTTAATAATTTTTTCATGCACTTTCTGAGAGGGCAAAAGAATAAAAACCTAAATTTCCATTCTTTTTACATAAATTATTTAACAAAAGAGATAATATTTTAACTCAAAGAAAAAAACCTAGTGAATGAATATGGTTAAGAAAGGATCTTTAAGTGGCTCAATAATAACTCTTGCGGGTGCGGCGTTTTTTGCGTCTATGGTTGCCCAAGTGGTAAAAGATTTTCAAGATTCGCTTACTTCTTCGGATTTCGTGTTTTATTCATCTTTTGAGCATTTTAGTTTGATTACAATTGCGGGAATTATATATGTATTGGGAATTACTAACTTTTTCTTGGCAAGCATCGGAACTAAAAGAAAAAGTGTGATTGCCGGGTCAATTATCACACTTTTGGGTACAATAGGTATGTTTGTTACATTTTGGTTAGGTTCAGGGGATACACCACAAAACTTCACCATTATGGTCTTTGATGCACCTTATGTAATTTCTGTTTTGATCCAAGTAGTAGGGGCTCTTATTTATATGGGTAGCATTATTCATCATCGTAAATATTTTAAAATCGGTGTATTTACCAGTTTCTTGATGTTTATAACTTCGGTTGGTCTGGTTGTTTTATCCTTTATAATTCCACAAGAATTAAGCTCTGCAAGCCTTTATAATATCTCAAGCGATGTTGAAGAATTGGTAAATATCAATTTGATTGTACTGATCGCCCAAATGTTCATCTTCGGATTAAACGGGCTCTTGTTTAGCTTTTGCAAAATTGGAGAGACAATTGAAGAAGAAGACGAACTTTCCGTGGAAAAAGGTGGGGCCTTTGCCAGTTATGTGGATGAAGGTGAGGCCTATTCCTCCGGGAGTTATGATAGTGGCGACGATGATATTGAATTTGAATTTTAGAAACTTTTTTTCTTTTTCCTTGCCTGATGATTGATTTAAAAAAATGGTTTAGAAAATTTTGGAAATAGAATGGATATAGAAAAATGTTATGCTCAATTCTCAATTGCTTTCAATGCTTGATTCACAACGGTTTTGTTTTTCTCAAAAATATCTAAATCATTAAATTGGGATGCATCTATTCCATTTGGGAATGCACAAAATACAATGGTATCTTCCGTGTGCGTGATCTTATAATTTGAACCCGGATCATATCCCATAACCTTAAATCCTTTCTCAAGCGCATTTTTCTGGGAGTTTACACCCTTCATTGTAGCGGGAACTCGCCATTCAATCACATTCCAATTATGGTATTTCTCCAAAAGGTGTGTGATGGTTTTTTCCTTAAGGCATCCTTTTATTAAGATATGTGATTTATATGGGTCCTCCTTGATGGAAAAATCGTTACAATGGACAGTTTTGTTTTTCTTATATTGGACTTTGTCATGTGTGAGCCTACGAATTTTATCTCTCATACCGTGATAAAAATTAATAATCTCTTTGTGGTCGTACAATGTAATATTTCGCTCTCTAATGCGCCAAAATGTCTTAACAGGTGTGAAATACATGATAACAGGTTCAATTTTTCCTTGATTGTAAGGCAATCCTTGACTAATATCAAAATCCCTCTTATCTGCATAATTATTATAATTTGGAATAAACCCATAGCTGATAGAATCGATATTATCCACAAATTTTTGGGAATTTCGATTATATGCCCTCACATCGGAATCTATCCGCGTTATTTTCTTAAATTTGGGTCTGGAAAAAGTATATATCACACTTTTCGCCCCTAGGATTCCGACAATCCCCTTTCCATGGTAATCTTTCTTTAATAAAACTTTCCCCGCATATACCGACCTTTCATTAAGTCTATCAACCATACCCATGGCTATGACTTTCCCTTTTGCAATATCCTCTATGACTGTCCATTTTTCCTTAGGACTCTTAACATGTGTTTGGATTTTATCGGGGTCATATACATACGGATAGAGGTAGTTATATCCATATACATCCTTAAATACCCGGACTAAATCTTCGGCATCCTCTTTCTTTGCATACCGAAACCCAAAATCCATTCCGTCTTTTGATTGGAAAGTAAATATAAAATTTTTCTCAATAACTTCTTGCATTTTTAATTTACACCTAAAAATTTTCAAAACCTTGAATTGGATTAGAGTAGTGAAAAATAATATTTAAAATCTATTGAAATGCGAATAAATAGACAACCATTCAACATTAGTATTCTCTCTCATTCATATTTGTCTTTTTATGTTTTTACTCCAATTTCGTCCAACACAGCATCAACAATTTTCTTATTTTTCTTAAAAATATCTATCTCATTGAATTGGTCAATTTTTATTCCATTTGGGAAAGTTGCAAAAATTATCATATCTTCTGTATGAGAGATCTTATAGTGAGAACCGGGATCATACCCCACGACATTAAAATCATGCTCAAGCGCATTTTTCTGAGAATCAATCCCTTTCATCACAGCGGGAATATGCCATTCTATCACATTCCAATAATCATATCTCCGTAAAATATGTTTAAGTGTGTTTTCCTTCAAACATCCTTTTATTAGTATATGTGATTTATAAGGATCCTCCGTGATAGAAAAATCATTAGATCTGTGGGTTTCTTTTTTATGGAAATAAACTCTGTCGTATGTTAACCTATGGTTGTTGATAGGCAAAAAATAATAAGGAAAAAATGTTTTTCGTATTAATTTGTTCCAGAAATTGCTTCCAGCACCAGATCGACAATCGGCTGATTTTTTTCATATATATCCATTCCTTGGAATTGAGCCACATCGATCCCGTTTGGAAAAGTACAAAATAAAATAGCATCCTCCGTATGGGTAATCTTGTAGTTTGATCCAGGATCATATCCCATGACCTTAAATTCTTTTTGAAGGGCTATTTTTTGAGAATTGATTCCCTTCATTGTGGTGGGCACCCGCCATTCAATCACATTCCAATTGTCATATTTTTCCAATAAGTGTTCGAGGGTCTTTACCTTAAGGCATCCTCTTATTAAAATATGGGATTTATAGGGATCTTCCTTGATTGAAAAATCATTACAACTTAAGGTTTTGCCGCTTTGGTAATTGACATTGTCGTGTTTTAATCTGCGTGTATTCTTTCTCATTGTTTTATAGAATTTCGAAATATTCTCATGATCATACAAAATTATATTTCTTTCTCTCAATCTCCAAAATGTCTTGATTGGTGAAAAATACATTAAAACTGGTTCAATTCTACCTTTGTTATAAGACTCTCCCTGCCCAATATCGAATTCTCTTTTATCAGCATAGTTATTGTAGTTCGGAATAAACCCATAACAAATGCAATTTAATTTATCGGCAAATTTCTGGGATCCCTTACTGTAGGCTCGAACGTCGGTTTCCAACCTCAGTATATTTCTTAATTTTGGTCTAGAGAGAGTATATAGAACACTTCTCGTCCCCAAAACGCTCATAATACCCTTACCCTGATATTCCTTTTTGGATAGAACTTTGGCCGCATAAATCGAGATCTCGTTTAGCCGTTTAACCATCCCCGTAGCAACCACCTTCCCGTTCGCTAAATGTTCTACTATAAACCATATTTGTGATCGGTCCCTTATCCTTTTTTTAAACTCATCTATATCATACACATAGGGATAAAGATAATCATAATCATATACATCCTCGAAAATCTCGATTAAGTCCTTAGCATCCGTCTTTTCTCCGTAACGGAATCCAAATTTGTATCCATCCTTGGAGCTAAATGTATGGATAAACCTATTCTCAATGGCCTTTTGCATGCCGTATCAACTCCAATTTCCTTTAATTCAAAGGAATTACATAAACTAATGATGATCATTATATAAATTCTACCATTATGTTAAGATTATACAAAATCTACTATATATTGAAAAATAAGGAAAAACAATGACAAAAACTACATATGAAATATTTAAAGAAAATATTCGAGTAAAATAAGATTTCAAGAAAAAAGAAACGAGATTTTCGATTAGAAAAGAAAGATCCTTAAAATTGGATGAGACCTATCTTAATTGAACATTTTAAGTGTTGCATACTTTATTGATATTTTTATTGCAAACGGATGAATTCCAAGAGGTCATCGATGTTATCCTTTTGGGCAGCCATCATTCTTTTACAACAAAATTTACGGATACCGAGCTTTTTCCAAATTTCATCGATAGGGACACCTTCCTCCTTCATTTTAAGATACGGTTCGTATTTATCCGCTATAAGTTTTCCGCAACTAAAACAACGAATTGGGATTATCATGATAGTATCTTAAATATAGAATCCAATTTATTTTTTTTCTATTTGAAGTGGAATGAAATCTTCGATAATTGCACGAAAATTTTATTTTTCTTTCATCATTAATTGAAATATTGGTTTTCAAATACCAATGACTAATGAAAGCTTATGAAGATAGGCAAGTAATAAATTTCGTTATTTTGAAATCAATAAATACTGATACCTGTTCATATGTGTATTCAAATAGCATATATAATATTATAATGTATAAGATACGACCCACAGCGAACAGGAAAAACGTACTTAATAAATAGGCTTGAACGAGGTATAAAAAAATGTCATACGTAGATATAGAGGTCCCAGAGGCCTTACAAAAGAAGATCTTGGGCTTTTTAAACGAAGTTTCCAAGCAACACGGCAGAATTCGAAAAGGAATGAACGAAACAACGAAAGCAATTGAACGAAAGAAATCTCAACTTGCAGTAATTGCGGGGGATGTGAGTCCGCCAGAGATTGTAATGCATTTACCCAAGGTTGCTGAAGAGCAAAGCAGTCCATATGCATTTGTGGATAAGAAAGCAGATCTTGGAAAAGCCATTGGGATTGGTGTTCCATGTGCGGCCGTTTCGGTTAACAAGACACCTAAAGGATTAAAAAGTGACTTAGATCAAATAGTAAACGACTTAGCTCAATTACGAAGCTAAATGTAGAAGGTGTTAATTTTGGCTAGAAAAAGGAAAGGTAAAAAGAAACGTTCTTCCCACGACAGAAATTACTATGCACGTGTCATAAAAATAGTCGGTAGAACAGGTCTAACCGGTGAAATTATGCAAGCAAAGGTTAGAATTCTCAATGGGAAGGATAAGAACCGAATCATCACCCGAAATATTAAAGGTCCGGTAAAAGTAAATGATGTCGTTGTTTTACGTGAAACCGAAAGAGAAGCAAAAAGAATTCATTAATTACCCGAAAGAGAAGCAAAAAGAATTCATTAATTAATTTTTATTTTTTCATCTCTTCTTATATCCCAATCAATAACTTATCTCTTATATCCCAATCAATAACTTATCAATATCAAATGCCCATTAGTTTACTCCTAAACTTAGACCCTATAAATAAGATCCTTAACTAAGATCCTAAACTAAGGGCCATAAAGGATAAAAATGAGGCTGAAAAAATGAACCCAGAAAGGAGGAGTAAAAAAGAAATTAGAAATTATTAAAAGTTAAAACAATGATGTTAAAACAATTATGCTTGATTACTTTTGACCCCAGAACGTAGTCCATCTAACCTTTCGTGAGGGTCGCTTATGTACCATTTGCAATTTTCTACATTTATTCGTGCAGAAATGATAGATCTCTCCATTATTTCGGACGAATGTAGTTCCCGTCCCTGGAGGGATATTTTTTCCACAATAAGAACATTTTAAGACTCTTACCATAATTATCACCTAAGGTGCTTTAAGACTCCTCCTCTTCTGCCGAGGTAAATAATTCTTGTCCCTTTCCAAACTCTACCACAACACAATTGATCTGCGTGGTATCATGGCTAACCTCTCTACCTCTGACAATTTTCCTTCTCTTATTTCCTTTTCGAATGGGATTATAACAAGGCCCTTTCTTTAGGAGGATTCGCTTCTTTACTGGTCCTGATACATCAAATCTCATTGGAATTCCACTACTGTCGCTTCCGCCTTTAATTTTTAGTTTATAGCCGGGAAGTCCAATAATGGATCCATCAAATACTTCACCTATCTGCATACCGGCCAAGGGAAACTTTTCAGGTTTGAGTACGATAACCTTTGTTTGCCCTCTGAATTTTTCGGGTGCCGTTTTATCCGCAGAAATATTTATTT
>CAZEPC010000227.1:1242-7797 GCA_964513765.1 uncultured archaeon | reverse complement strand
ACCAAATACAGCTCGGAAATGGCACGGGTATTGACCGAAGCCATTGAGATGCGAAAGAATTTCCTTCAAGGCTTTATCTTGATTACGATTTTCGTATTCGCATTTGAATTTAGCGGTGTATGGTGGCTGGCCTTTGTAGGCGGGGTGATTGGGGGGCTCTTGTTGAGCAAAAACTCCGGGGTTTCCGCCTTTTTCTCAGGTCTTTTAGGGGGCGGTTTGGGCTGGGGAATTCATATGTCCGCCATTGCCTTTTATAACCCTCTGGATAGATTGAATTTGATCACCTCGCGGTTTGGATGGAATGCCGGATCCGTAGTGATGATCACCCTCGCGGTTGGCGGTTTGTTGGGTGCACTCGGTGCCATTTGTGGCCGATTTCTCATACAAATCATCAATTATCACTCAGGCTTGGATGAAGAACGATCAGAGAGATAATTAACACAAAACATACAAAATGTATGAAAGATCATGAATTGAATTGATCATTTTTTTACTCTTATTATCTTATATTATTTGATGTCGATGACGAAAATTGGTCGATGTGCTGAATAACCAAAAATGATGAACCCAAGACAATCCGAGGCATCGTTTTCAACTTGGCTTTTCTCTTCTCTTCACTTACAAAGGAGCTTATTAAAGATAAGAAAATTCTTATATTACTTTTGATTTATTATAAGTAAATTGGGAGATGATGAAGTTATCCCCGAGGAGGCTCGCGTGCAAGCAGCCAATGACTTTTCACAACTCCAAATACCTGATCCCAAATACAATTACCTATAATTACCCTCATTGTTTATCTTTACTTTTTTGCATCTCTTCTTTTTTGACTATTCTTATACTCTCTTTTTTATCTTTATGTGCTATTGTATAGTCATGTCCCCTCCCTTTATCCGCAATCTCGAGATGCTGATAGGTAATCTCCTATTTTTCGGGTTGTCCGGTAAAGTTGATCATTGTAAATTAAAACCTTGTTTGTTAGATCTACAAAGGTTTAAATATCTATATTGATAAAACTACATTGTAGATGTGTCAATTTGATAGATCTATCTAGATGGGATGAAAAAGAACTAATCGATTAAATTCGTCTCTTGCTTAATATTAATGATTAAATCCCTCAAGATCACCATAAATTATAGAATCATATAAAAATCAAGGTCAAACATTATGCTCATTAAAGATTGTAAAACCTCACATAAAAAAGTCGATTTTCCCCAAATGCGCAATTTTGTTTTGGATTGCGTGGAGGAGGGAAGGAAAAAGAATACTGTGTATGGGGCTATAGATATTGACGTAACCGAAGTCATGGACTTTCTCAAAAAATATAAGAAGATAAAAGGGACCTCCATTTCATTTACCAGTTATATTATCATGTGCTTTACCCATGCAATTAATGAAGATCTCCAACTTCATGCACTCAAAAAGGGGAAGAAATTATATATTTACGATGATGTGGATTGCGCGGTAATGATAGAACGGAAAGTGAATGATACCTATCAGCCTGTGAATTATGTCATTCGCTCGAGCAACAAAAAATCATTGGATAACATTCAAAAGGAAGTTCGAATGGCAAAAACAGCCCCCTTAGGCGGGGACTGGGCAATGAACAAATACGAGCAATTCTTTTGGAAATGTCCTAAGTGGATCCGAAAGATTTTTTGGTGGATAAGCCGAAGGTCCACAAAAATTAGAAAACAATTTGTGGGAACCGTAGGCGTCACATCCCTGGGTATGATGGGCTATGGAAGAAGTATCATTATCCCGATTACCCCTATGACATTAACATTGGGTATCGGAACCATCGAGAAGAAATTAAAGAAGATTGATGGAGAGATTAAAGAGCGCAAGATGCTGAATCTCACGGTCTGTGCCGACCATGATGTATTAGATGGGGGCCCTGTTATGCGATTCATTTCAAACCTTAAAAAGATGATTTCCTCTGGCTTCTCATTACCCACAGGAGAGATTGAAAGCGCCTTGAAGGACAAGACTGTATTTTCTTCCAAAAATATTGGATCCTCCAAAACCAAACTGGTTGATGAAATTAGAAATTAATTTAAAACTTTAAATACAAATGGAATTCATTTCCCTTGTTTTTTTCTTTTTATCTTCTCTTCTAATATCTCAATACCCCAAGTATCAATTATTTTATCTATGCCAATAGATTTTAGAACCTTCGCGATTCCCACGGCATCCACCACTTTATTAATTCCCACGGCATCCACCACTTTATTAATTCCCATGGCATCCACCACTTTATTAATTCCCACGGCATCCACCACTTTTTTTATACCTAATTCCTCAATGGCGGCTTTAACATTCTCCTCGAATGAATATTTTTTTTTCAATTCCCGGACTTCTGCCATTTCACTCAGCTCTCTATGTTCTATAATAAACTTAGTTCTTAAATATTTTTGCATAGTTCCCGCTAGCTCTTCATTTTTTATTAAGTATCGTAAAAATCTGCGTAGAGTTTCTCCCGATGATAGGGTCAAGAGGAGTGCGTTTTGTTTTTCCTTTACTTCAAGCTCATTTATCACAATTATTTTGATTTTGAGTAAGTCATTGGGTATAAAATAAAAACCTGGATTTTTTGATTTTTTAATACGATTTTTTTGATAATGCAATTTTAAGCCTTCAGGATTAACCACTATGAACCAAACACAAGTATCACAAGAGATGTAGTCTAAATGCTTTTTTCGATTATAGGAAAAATAAAAACAATCTCCAATCACCTTAAGTATATCAGAATTATGATATGTATCATGGCTACTTTTATATTCGATGATATTGTCTTTATGGTGCTTGAATAGGGCCGGAATCATCTCGGAAGATTGTATTAGTGGGTGAGTTCCCTGGATCCAAAGATCAAAACTTTTTTCCAGAGCCCCCACCGAAATCTCGGATTTGATTGCATCCCCGTATTCTTTTTTAAACAATTGTTTAAAATAATCATCGAAAGCCATGGATCTATCAATTTGTTTTATTTTTTAAACTATTTATAATCTTGTGAAGCAAGTGTTTAAATATTGATGTTTTCAAATATTTTTCATTTTTCAGGGAAGATAATTTAACCCAAAAAGATTCGATAACTACTCGTCATGATACATGTACATTTAACAAAACAAAATCATTTTTCATGATATTCATGCTTTCTGGATGATATAATTTATTTGTTCCTTGACAAAAGCCTCTTTCATGAGATCTTTTGCCTCTTGATCCGCTTTTCTCCACGGAATCGTATGGGAATTATGAATTTTGGAATAATCTAAAAGAAGCGTATTTGCCCACTCAATTGGTCGGAATAAAAATTTACTGGGTCCTGCAATATTGACCGCCTCATTAAAAATCCCCAAGTTGTAATCATCCCAGCCGCCGAAAAAACCGTAAAGGGGAAAATAGACCCACAGAAGGCAAATAAATGCAAAAAGGATAGTCAGTCCTCCCGCAAAATAAATTCCTAAAATTGATAAAAGGGGCTGATATACTACATTAAACCAGAACTGGGCCACTCCGATGATAACTAATGCTCCTGGGATGGGGGCGACCACCATTTGCCAAGCAAAGTTCTTGAAATGAACCTTAACCATCTTTTTATGGATGTAAGACCACTCAATTGCTAAGCGCAGTAAATTTATCGGTACGATTTTCAAAGGAATCAGCCAAACCAGTCCATCGATGCCCATCTGTTGGGGCCATTGAAGCACAAATAACAAGAGATAATCCACGAAAAAATTAAGGAGCGTAGCGCTCACCTCCATAATAGAGTAAAATGCAGGACGGTTTCCCCCGAGGATCACATCTTTGCTGGTTGACATAAATGGTTCTAACACGCTGGCGATAATGTTGGGAATAATGAATCCAACGGCCAAAACCCAGTTCTCGGCTCCACCCTCGGCCAAAAGAACCTCGACCACTATGGGAAGAAACGAAAGGAGAACTACGGCCATACCGATCAACATCAAAAAGATAAATTTGAGGGTCATGGCTATATAATATTGGGTTAATTCTTCCTTATCGTTATTCAAGCTTTCGCTAATCACCGGTTTCATGTACACACCACCCGCACGCCTCACTAAGTTGCCTAATTGATCTGCTGTTGAATTTAATACAACGAGGGTTGCATAGGTGGGGACCATATCGTACCACCAGAAAAAGGTGAAAAATCCCAATAAGGAGCTTAAAAGGCCGGGAGGAGATAATTTAAGCCCGAAAAGAAGGGCGCTCTTCCATACATCTTTCTCCACATGGGGAATAATGGCATCTTTGAGAGTAAATCCATAAGGATCCATCACTTTTTTGAGATAATGGGCGGCAATTGCCATTGAGATAAAATCATCGATGTAAGTACCAATTGCATATCCAATGGCAATCCCCATTAAGGGGCCGAATCTGGGATTTGAACCGATGACATGCTGCCCGAATAGAACGCATCCGTACTCGCAAAGGGGTTTAATAAAGGTATCGGAGATAAAGTTAATTTTTGATTCGTAGTGAAATTTTTGAAGGCCCTTCAGCGCCGATTTGAACATATCCAACATTGCCGGATATTCTCTGCTGATATAGACCAATAAAAGGAACTTTGCATAGACTAAATTCCCCGTGTTTAATATGTAGAGGGTATAAATTGAGGTACTCAAGACTAAAATAATACCGGTAAACATCTGATACCAGATATAGAATCTGATGTATTGAAGCATCTTTTGAGGATTTTTTACCCGCCATTCGGCCACGAACCGTTCTAAACTAAAACTGGTGGGGATATTGAGAACGAAGAAAAGAAAACTGAATAATACATTTCCCACATTTGCGTATGCCTTCGAATCGGGATATGGGTAAAGAATGGCCAGCAATTTCGAAAAGGTCAGCATGATAATAATGCCACCCAAAATCGCATAGAAATACTGGTAGAAAAGCCCTCCGAGAGGTCGCGCAAATCCCACCTTATTGAATCCCTCAGGTTCCTCGTATTTATTTAAGATCTTTTGCGATATTGTGCTCTCTAAATTGATTTCATCCAGATCAACCTCCCTACTTCTGATTTGCATAACCTCGGAGGGACTAAGCTTAAATTTTTTGATAGGGTTTTTCATCTGTTGGTTTTTTTCTTTTGCCATTCTTCTATGTGCATAATCACCGGCTATTACAAAAATCTTTTTTTTCTAATGGGTATTTTTTCTCATGGAATTGAGGGATCCCATTGCCTTTTGTCCCTTTAATGATTCCATAGAATTATCTTTAGTGTTGGTTTTATAATATATAGGTGAATTTTGATCACACAGTATATCTTAAAACTCAATCTCCCCTTGGCTAAAGAGCCCTTCCTCATCAAAGTTAAGGATCCCAATCAAACCCTCTCACAAATTTTAGGGGATTATATTCAAGAACTCGAACAAAATGGGGAGAATATAGTGGCTTTCCAGCTGAGAACCCTTTTAAAGTCTCATACCCTCATGCAAAATGGGGCTGAACTTAACATGGGAAAATCTTTCCAAGATCTCCAATCGGAAAATCTGGAGGTATGTATATAACAAGAATAGAAAAAAACCCAAATTTCATCAATATTTCTTATTTAAAATAGCCTATTTCTTTTTCAAAATTACCTTAAGTCCGGTAACGTTTATTCGGGTTGGGAATTTTTGCATCCTTCGCATGTTTTCGTTTTTCCTCGATGTCTTCTTCAGTTTCCTTGACAATCGGAGTCTCACCGCTCCTACATTCATGGCAGACCGCTAAAGTTTTCATTCCCACTATTTTCTCGTATGTTTTTTCGACTTCTTTTCCGCATATATCACAATGGGGCATTTTTTCTCACATGTTGATTAAAAAAATCCCTTCTTAAAAATGAAAGGGTTATTTTTGATGAATTTCATAAACTCTACATAAACTCTACCTATTACCAAAAATATGTTCTCCTTTTTATGACAATAATTATATTTATATTGGGATGTTGATTTTTCTACTATATAGACTATAGGTAGAAATGATCTTCAAAACTACCCAAAATCAGAAATTGGTATATAAATGGGTAATTCTACAAAAAGAACAAGAAATTGCAAATTAGCAGGAGTACATTAAAACATGAAGATTTTGGTGACGGGAGCCTTTGGAAATGTAGGGGAGAAGGTTCTTGATAAATTAATACAAAAGAATTACGATATAAGAATTTTTGAACTCAAATCACTTAAAAACTGGATTAAATCTTTTAAATATAAGCCCTCTTGTGAGATCATGTGGGGCAATCTTCTCAACAAAAAATCTGTTCGGAAAGCAGTAGAAGGGGTGGATGTGGTAATACATCTGGCCGCGATAATCCCTCCTTTAGCTGATGAAAAACCCGAGATGGCGTATGAGGTGAATGTCAATGGAACTAAAAATATCATCGCCGAAATAGAGCGGATCGAGAAAGAAAACCGCCCGAAGCTTATCTATACCTCCTCAATCGCAATTTACGGGGATAGGAGAAAGAATCCTCACATCCATGTGGAAGATGAACTTAAACCGAATGATATCTACGGAAAACAAAAGCTGGAGGCAGAAAATGCGGTGAAAGATTCG
>CAZEPC010000227.1:0-1142 GCA_964513765.1 uncultured archaeon | reverse complement strand
GGTAAAGAGGAGATTTTTGGGATTGAGGATCGTATTATGGCTCTTCCGACCCTTGGCGCGTAAAATTATCTTGAATTACTCGAAATATTATCATAAGAGGCAGTCAAAAATCGCATCTTGGACCAAATCAAAAGTTTTATCATAATTTTTCCTTTTTATTGATATAAGAGAAAAATGGAAAGGACATCCCCATCACAATCCGATCAAATAGATCACGACTATGAGTTTTCTATCAAGAAAATCCATCCGGATTACCGAATGCAGTATCGGCTGTTATGCGGGTATTCGTTCATCTGGTGGGGCTTCTATTCGTTTTTCGTAATATTTCAACCCCTTTATTTAGTACATGCAATTAATCTCCCCTTATGGGCGGTGTTTATAAACGGGGCAGTTGAATCGATCTTTACGATTTTCATCCAAAGTAAATGGTCCGATGCGGCGGATAAAACCGGTAATCTGAGACGATATATGTTTATCGGGAATCTTTTTATGGCATTCGTGGCCCTTTTTATGCTTCTGGTGCAAAACCTCTTTATGTTATTTGTACTCTCCTTTCTTTATCGGGCTTCACCCAATAGCGATGTATTTGCAACCACCTATATTTATCAGATTTCCGATTATATCCCCCCTGAATCCGAAGGGACGGAACAGGATGGAGGATCGAATTCTAGGCAAGTTTATACAGATTCCGATTCCCGGGGCAGACCTGTGGTCTTGTCGGCTTCCCAAAAAAAATATAATCAAATTAACACCTTTGCTCACTACCGCAGGTTCGGATCCATAGGATGGGCAATTTTTGCGCCCTTTGGCGGATGGTTATGCAACCTTTTCGGATTTATCCCGGTATTTATGGTATGTGCATTGGGATTTGCACTGCTGTCAATAGCTATCTTGTATGCGGTGGATGAAGGCCCCAATTTCAACCGCAATAAAAATCAAATAGATCGGGCGGTGCGAAGAAATTTAGATAATTTAGAGGATTACGAAATTAAAACCGCGGAAAAGAAAGAGTCTGATCAAGAACTTCCACAAAACTCAAGACAAGAATCTACCCAAAGAGCATTGGAACGTACCGGGGAAAAAGCCATCCGGTCAACAGAGAGTCAAGAAGAGACTTCATTGCTGGCAGACTCCTTGAATAA
>CAZEPC010000226.1:0-7810 GCA_964513765.1 uncultured archaeon | reverse complement strand
AGGGCTTTTGTATAAATCGTGTCTTCAACAATACTTGCAAAATTTTCTGTTGTTATAGATGTGTTTGTTGGAATTAATACTGGATTGACTGAATTTGAAATGTTAAAAACATCGAGAGAAGTTCCAATTCTATAAAGAAGATCCTTTTTTACAAATAAACGATTGTCATTTCCTGTTTCGTTTTTTATTATTCTTGGTTCAAATACATGGGTAATATTATGATTTAAAAGAAAGAGATTATTATTTTCGAGGTAATAAATAGTTCTATTTTTTACCGCTATATCACAATCTATATTCCCTTGAAATGATCCGAGCCATTTTATATTCTTCTCCCTAACAGATTTCTCTGATATATTATACCAACTAATTCTTCCTTCATCCAATCCATATAAAATATTATCAGAGATATATACACTGGAAAGATTTCCAAAATATGATATTGTGTGGAATAGAGATGTGGATCTAAAATTGCCTTTATGGTTAATAATATCTAATTTTCCATCATTTTCATTAACACAAAAAAAATAGTCTTCATTTATCCAAATAAGATCATTATCATCTGCTTTCGAGTAAGACCAAGGATACTCTAAGCTTGAAGATATTTGGTCATTACTTAAAGAATAGCAGACACTAACGAGCAATAAATTAATCAAGAGAATTATTTTTTTCCTATTTTGTTTCATTTAAATTATATTTTTGAACATTTTACTTAAAGTTTTTTACCTTTCGGGAGATAATTGAGATGTTATATTCCTTTTCCTTAAAGCGTAAAGATTTTCATCTTATAGAAATTCCCCAAAAATTTTGGTAATAAATCTCTTTGAACAATTGATTACATAATTGATCTTTATGATCGGACTTTTTTAATATTTTTTCCGAATGATTAACCAAACCAACCTATTATAATATCCTTAATCTCAATAATATCATAATTAATAAATCCATGATATCTATTAGGTTTACAAAACGCTTTCGGGCAGAATACCAAAGTGAAAAAGAGATTTTGGTTTTCTTCCCCCGAAACCCTTATTTTTCACTTAGTTGTCTTATCTATCAATTGTGGTTGGAGGACTGTCCGCCTCCTAAATTAATAATGAGTTCTTTAAAACCATAATAAGACCTTTTATTATATTAGATATAAATCTCGCATTGTCATTGCAAGTCTTTATTAGAATCTCATAATAAAAATGCAAGATTTTTAAAGAATCTCTCAATTATATTATAAGATCTTTAAGAAATCTCTCAATTGTATTATAAGATTTTTAAATAATCAGAGATATATTTATACTTACATAATGCCCATCCTGAACTTTACAAAACCAATCCTTCGTAAAATTGTTGAGGAACAATTCTCTATGATCATCCGAAAGCCCTTAGGGATTGAAAGAGAAAAACTGTCCTCAGTAGCTAAAAAGAGAGATTCCTCACATGTTATCGTTATTACTGGGATTCGCCGGTGTGGAAAATCCACGCTACTCCGCCAAATAATCCATGAATATTATAATGACCGGGATTTTTATTACGTTAATTTTGATGATGAAAGGTTTTTAGGATTTACCTCTCAACATTTTGATTCACTTCACGAAGTTCTTATAGAACAATTTGGCGAACAACAAGTTTTTTTCTTTGATGAAATTCAAAATGTGCCGGATTTTGAAAGGTTTGTACGGAGACTTCATGATTTGGGGCATAAAGTTTATATGACTGGATCCAATGAAACGCTTTTGGGTGGGGAACTCTCTACGAAGCTTACAGGGAGGCATTTGGATATTGAGTTATTTCCCTTTTCTTTCCGTGAATTTCTCGAGCTGAAAGGTGTAGATCTTGAGGGTTCATCGCACTTTACGACTAAAGGCCGAGTTCAAATGGTGAAGATGTTTGATGAATATATGGATTTGGGGGGAATGCCCGAGTTTTTAAAGCACGGCGATTATGAAATATTGCAAGCGTTATATGATGATATTATCTTTAGGGATATTGTATATCGATATAATGTTAAAAATGTCAAGGCATTGCGCCAAATGATTCAATATTTATTTTCAAATATCGGGCATAAGACAAACTATTCGAGATTAAAGAATTTTGTGAATGTGAAAAGTGCAAATACCATCAAAAATTATTTGCTTTATTTAAAACAGACCTATTTAGGCTTTTTAATCCCCAAATTAGACTATAGCGTAAAAAAACAAATTGTGTCCAATCAAAAATTTTATGCCGTGGATCCCGGATTTGTGAATCATCTCTCAACGAACATTTCCAAGGATTTTGGTTGGTTGTTGGAAAACCTGGCGTTCATCCACTTAAGAAGACATTATCCTTTGAATCAAATCTTTTATCATTATAAAAACACAGAATGCGATTTTGTGATTCTACAAGGGACCCAAATTAAAAAGGCAATCCAAATTACATATTTCCTAAATGAAAAAACCCGAGAAAGGGAAGTGGAGGGAATGAAGACGATCTTCGCACATTTTCCGATTGATAAGGGAACCATTCTTACCTATGAACAAGAAGAACAGATAAAACTCCCAAATGGTACGGTGGAGGTTCTTCCTATGTGGAAATGGTTAATGAGATACGAATAATCGGGAATTTTGTGCCATTATGATGAGTCTGGCTAAATTTAATAAATTGGTAGATCACCCTTTTATTATCATAATATTTTTCCGCTTTTAGAGAGGATATTTGCTCCATTTGATCGCTGAGGTTTAGTTTGAGAATGTTCTTTCAAAATCCGTTCTTCTCTTTTAAAAAGTTTAGATGTTTTTCTAGCAATAATTTTTTACAAGGAAGGCTTTTTCACTTGGTGAGTTCATAATCTCCCTCAGGAACTCAAGAATGTGGTATTCCTTCACAATATCAGATAAAAATCAAAAAAAAATTAGGTTAAGTTAGAATTCATCCATTAATTGATCAAAGCAATCCTCGACTTCCTCTTTTCTTTTGAAGCTTATCCGGTTAATCTGCTTTAGATCCCCGTCGTATAGATGGTTTACATCGATTTCTTCCCATTGGAACTTATCTGTTTCCGGCAAATTGTTATTGGCCTTCTTACATTTGGCCAATCTTACCTTAGGAATTCCTTTGCTATCAATTAAGTGGATTATTGCATAACCCCAAAGTCCGCCCAGATAGTAAAACTTCAAGCTCTTATATTCCGAATTGTATTTACCCATATTATATCATCTTTTTTACCGTGATTTTAAATTATCACTTGTTTAATAGTTAAGGGTTCGCTATTTAAAGCTAAGGTTTAGGATTATCTCTATTCAATTTTTATCTCCTGCATCATGCTATATTTTGGAGTGTTATATTCTAATGCAAAAAGGAGGATTTTTTAGTGATGATTAATCTATTATCTCAAACAATAGAAATAAATAGAAAAAACGGTGTTTTATTATGGTGGGGGAAGAAAATAAATCAAAAATTCAAAGAATAAGAAAAGGAAAAGAAAAAGGAAGAAGAAAAGGAAAAGAAAAAGGAAGAAGAAAAGGAAAAGAAAAAGGAAGAAGAAGATCAATTTTCTTTATTCTTTCCGTAGCTATAATGATTTCCTTCTTCATAGAAAGTTTAGCGAATGTGGCTTTACAATTTACTCCGGTTATATTCTGGCAATTCAAAAAATCCGTGCTTAATTTAGGCTGGCCTATTCTTTATCTCCTCCTTATCTTGGGAATTCCCGTGTTTTTCTTATTTTTCAAGCTCTCTAAGATGAAAAAGATGAAAATCCTCACATTCACCATAATTATTTCCCGTATAATCGCCCAATTCTATATCTCTGGAGAGATAATGCTTCTTTCTGTAATTGCTCTTTTTATGTGCTTAATTGTGTATTTCTCCAACGTGTTGAGCCTTTATGGGAGGGTGGATTTTTTCACTCATATACAGGATGTCTTGGTTGGAATAATCTCCGGAATTGGGATCTATTTGGCTGTCTATTCGGTGAATGGTTCTTTAAATCTCACGTATGCATCCCTTAAGATACCTATTAACTTAGTCTTTTTCGTTTTGTTGATCTATTTCGCCTATCATTTATTTGATCCCAAGCATCTAATCGAAAAAAGAAGTAATGTGGAAGGAGATCAACTAGATGAGCCAAAAGAAATTCATCAGGCCGATTTAAGGCAAAAGAACCAAGTGGATCCTGGCGAAAGCAGGCAAGTTGTTCGGGGGGAAAGCAACCAAGTCGATCCAGAGGAAAGCAACCAAGCAGATCCAGAGGAAAATGGGGCCGCAATCGAACTCTTAACTCATTCACAACTTGCTAAACTTTCTCACATTTTCATTTTGGGTATCCTAACTTTTTTCGTTATTGGTTGGATCATCAACCCCGCAGGGCTATCGGCGTATGATTCCCATATCCTAAACTGGGTTTCCCATGGATTTCTGTTCTATAGCGCTATAATCACCGGGTTCGCGATTTTATCCCATTTTTCGGTTCGTTATACCTTAGAGAGACTGAATTCCAAACTTAAAACCATCCTTTTCATCTCTAATATATTCTTCTTTTTATTAAATACCGGGTCAATATTCCTTATAGAGGATGACTCCACTTCTCTTTCTACTGCTTATCTACTTGTCCTAATCTTAGTTGGCCTTTATACTATCCTCTTAGATCTTTCATATCTCTTTCGCACGTATTCTTTCAAAAATGTCAAAAAGAATTTCGTGGGACAATTGATTTTTCCCTTATCCTTTGCTTTCGCCTATGGGATCCTTATTATGGTGACCTATTCGTCGTATGCAACCTTATTGATTAGCATCGCAATTCTCTCGGGCATTTTAATCATCTTATTTTTCATCTCTGAAATGAGAAATTTCATAGGGAATCTTCCCCCATTATCTCCGAAAAAGGAGAAAAAGAAAGAATACGGTATTTTACTCCTCTGTGTTTTTCTCATAAATCTGATGTCCGTATCTTATATTCATCAAACTCAAAGCTATGAAGATCCCACTTCTTCCCATCCCACGGTGATGATGTGGAATATTCATAACGGCATCGGTTTAGATTTTAAGTTCGATTTAGATCGGATTGCGGAGGAGATAAAGGAAATAGATCCGGATATTTTGGGTCTTAACGAAGTGGATAAAGGGCTGATAAAGACCGGCCTTATCGATACTGGTAGCTACCTTGCCAAGAAATTAGATATGTATTACTATTACGGACCCTCATATTATAAGCATTATGGAATTTCCCTATTGAGTAAATATCCCTTTGAAAAGACGGAAAATATTGCGCTTCCCCGTTCCCCGGAACTTAATAGTGAGCCAAGAACACTTATCCGTGCAGAAATGTCTATTGACGGTGAATTATGGTCGTTTTATGTGAATCATTTATCCACCAAGGAAGAGGATCGTATACTCCAAGTTCCGTTTATTGTGGATGTGATCGAAGCACGAGATGATCGGAGGACTGTTTGGATGGGGGACTTTAACGCCCAACCCGATGAAGAACCCTATGGGTTGATCAATACCAGCGGCGAAATGAATTTTTTAGATACCCATCAAAAAATGAAACCAACCCCCAGTTTTACGGGGAGTTTGAATGAAAATGCCGTACCCTCAAAGCGAATCGATTACATTTTTTGCTCGCTTGATTTGGTTCCTTCGCAAGTAAATGTTCATTGTTCGAAGGCTTCCGACCATTGTGCAGTTATCACGAAATTTTAGATTCATTTACCATCTCTTGGAGAGATGCTCAATCCAATTTTTTATTTTTTCGTTGAGAAAATCAAGCTTCTTCCATTTTGACAGCTGTCCTAAGAACAAGGGGATCAAACTCCCCGTGAGTATAATTAAATATCCGTTTAATCCTAGATGCTGCAAATCTAATATGTTTGCTAAGGTAGGGGTGTAGATGGGTACGATAAGCAATCCTCCGCTCAATATTAGTGCGCCCCATACCCAAATATTTTGCGTCACCTCGTTTTTTAATAATGCTGATTTTCGGGAGCGCATATTAAATACATGGATTAATTGAGTAAAGGCTAAGGTCAAAAAGGAAATAATCACGGACAATTCCAAGCTGTAATCCATTATTTCCAAAGAGTATCCAAAGCTGAGTAATGTGACCGCGGTAATGAGAATCCCATAGGCGCCCGTTTTGGTCCAATGAAAATTGGTCATGATCGGTTCCTCGGGTGGCCGAGGCGGATCTTTCATGACACTCTCGTCTCCTTCGCCAACACCTAGGGCCAACGCTGGAAATACTTCAGTGATTAAGTTGAGATAAAGAATTTGTAAAGGGGTGATGGGTAAAGGAAAGTTCATCAAGGATGCTAATGCTACCACCAACACCTCAGCAATATTGCAGGAAATCAAGTAGAGCACAAACTTTCGAATGTTGGCAAAAATATTGCGTCCTTGTTGAACGGCCAACACAATGCTGGTAAATTTTGATATGGCCCACCGTCTTTCTCCTCTGTTTGCTTTGATGCCAAAGCCAAAATCCGGTATCCGTTTTTTGCCAAACTCTGTCCAATTTCTAACCATTCCTCTTCAAATGATTGGGTAATCTCCTTCTTTTTATCGTTATCCTTGTAATGTATTTTCTTTAAAAGCTGACGATAAGAAATATTTAGGAAAAAAAAGCAAAAGAAAAAACATTCTGAATCAAGGGGTGGCGATTATTATAACCTCTTTTTCAGTAGCAAATCAAGGAAATATCTCAAAATGATATTCAAGGCCTATGATACCCGAAGAATCTCATATTATGATGCAATGGGATTCGTAAGAAAGAAAAATGGTGAGAAGTTTGACTCGCTACACCAGGAATACTTAGAGAGGCTTATTTTGGGCAAGGGAGCGTCCTCTTAATGGTTTACTATTTTGATAGCGATATTCTTATCATCTTATCTCGTTTTTATAAAAGGGGAAGGAATAGTAATGACAAGATTTGGGCCCTCGTCGAAAATGGGCTTAAGAATGGATCCATTACAATTTGCAGGGCTGTTTATGATGAGATTTTGGATGGAAATGACGATCCTCCACCATGGTGGAAATTTGTCCCAATTCGGTATCCATTCCCGTCTGAATTATTATCCCGTGCCCCGATCCCCGTGTTATAAAACATCCCAAGATTCCGAAGACTTCCTTTCGGAAATCATTCGGATAACAGCGATGGCGGCTGCTATTTTTGCAGAAATAAATACAATTAATAATTAATTTGATTAAATTTGGGTCGAATTGATGAATTCGACCTTTTCTGGCCCCGATAGCCCTATAGTGTGCGGGAATTTTGAGATATATTCTGGGTTATCATGTATTTGGGTTTCATTCTACCCAGTTGGTTCAGAAGATTTGTGAAGAAAAGAATGGAGGCTTAAATTCAATCCCCATCGTGTCTCTCAATATGTATCTCCATTTTTTTACCTTAGTTGGAAAATTCCTTCAATTTTGTCTTTCCTTAGTATCCGCTTATATTATTCCTCATACTTATCCCCAACCTTTTTTTGGTCCTCCTCTATTCCCAGAAGGAACCTAAAAAATATATTCCAATTTTTTGGGGAAATGAAAAGGGCAGGGACCTTTTGTGCGTATTTCACATACGATTCACCGAACCTCACCTCTAATTCTTTTTCTTCTATGAGAAATATATGCCGATAAAAGCTTAGGGCAACTATGGCGAACATTACGGTTGCATATGGAGAAAAGTAAATTAGAAAGCTGCCGAAAGAAACCAGATACACGGATAAATACATCGGGTGCCGAATAACCGAATAAATTTCGTTATCCACAATTTCAGCATCTTCGGGGTAATATACATATACTAAGGAGGCAGCATCTATACCAAAGACCTTTACTGCTTGAT
>CAZEPC010000225.1:0-7815 GCA_964513765.1 uncultured archaeon | reverse complement strand
ATCTATTCCAAGATGTAGATTAGCTCATATGGAATAAAAAGATTACGGATAAAATTAAAGCGGGCATGTCTGTAGTATCATAGGATCATCCCCCTCGAATTTTAGATCTCAATCATTCTAAAAACATTCTAAAAAAATATAATCCATCTTAAATAAAAAGAATTAGAAGATAATTCAAAAACAATAAGTATAATCAAATCCAAAAAATTTTGGTTTAATGTTGATATTTTTGTGTGATTTTGGGGAATAATTATGGGCAAAAAGCAAGAAATTGATGGGAAATCAAAGGAAGTTGATCTCTTATGGAAAACATCGGGGTTCCACAGGGTTTTAGGCGGATTTTGGAATAATTTTATCTATTTAATTGCGTTTCTTTTATTCGGTATAGCATTTGGGGCGGTTATATTGCCCATACTTATTCCCTACCCTGATGTGATGGGCTATATAAATACCTTGGGTCAGATGTTTGGGTTGTTGTTCGTTGTGATGGATTTGGGGACTCATAATGCTTTGGGCCGTTTTATGGCCGAGGAAGTGGGGAAAGGGGATATCAGAAAGGCTATTGCATATGTTAGGTTCTTTATTTGGTTCCAAGCCATAACAGGACTAATCCAAATCACCCTCATTACGGGGTGGGTCTTTTTATTTTTACCGGATGATGTGAATTTGGCGTATCTTATTTTTCCTATTTTATCCTATGTGGTAAAACAATACCCGGGTTCGGTTAATGTGTTTAAGGCAGTATTAGGTGGATTCCAGCGTTTTGACCGGTCTAATATTGTGGAATTTGCCCAGAAAGTCTTCTTCGAGATGACCACGCTGATCCTCTGTCTATATTTAGGCGGAAAATGGGGAGCAGAAACTCCTCAGATCGGAGCGATGTTGGGATATGCGATCGGTTATTCTTTAGGTCTTTATTTGGACGATATTTTGGCTATGATTTTAAGTGCCTGGTTTGTCAAGAGGATCCTCCGGGATTATGACCTTAAGCTCATTGATTTACTGGTTCCCGAATTTAAAAAGGACATTGCATGGGGTTCTCTTAAATTCGGTATGAAGTCATTTACTGCCGGGTTAATCGACAATGTGGGGAGAATTTTTGCTCTTGGTTTGGTCGTAAATTTTGTTCCCCAATATTCGGCGATCTACGGATTTATTATGATATGCGATGGGATCACACAACCCCTCGCACGGCGACTTCCCGTAGGTCCGGCCTTTTCGGAATCTTATAATAATAGGAAGTATTATCTTTCCCGGTATCTTCTTCAGGCCACCTGGAAATGGCAATTAATGTGGTTGGTTTGTGTGGCACCTATTATTGCAATCGCCGTTCCTCCGACAATTGGATATATTGCGCCTCATTATGCAAGTGCGGCAGTCGTATTGCCATTTGTGGTTGTGAGGAGGATTCTAAAAAATTTTAATAATCTGGGAAGATCCGTGGCAGAGAGTGGGGATTTGCCCAGGTTCAGTATTTATAATAGTGTGGTACTACTAATTGCCAAAATAGTCAGTTATATGGTATTGGTTCATCCTGCAGGTATCCAATCCCTTTATGGGGGAGGATTTGATATCATGCGTGCCTATCTTTTTGCAGAGATTATAATCCCACAATTTTTCGGAACTCTTTCCATGTGGTATTTAATCAATAAAAAAATCATTGAAATTAGGATTAATATGTATCAAACCTTTGGGGTGGTATTTGTGGCATTTGCTGGGTATGTTCCTCTCATTTACGGGATAATGGATGTATTAAACCTGGAATCCATAGAAGGTACAACAAAGGTGATTATATTAATAATTTTGACATTATTAGCCTTAATCTTTATTGTCCCCAATGTGTTCTTCGCCATTGTGGGTTTCATGGCGGGTTGGGACGAAAGAGGATTGGAACATTTCGAGGATGCGGTGAAAATGAGCGGGCCCAGCAAACCGTTTATGACTATCTGGTATAAAGTTAGTGCGTTCTTTTACAAGATAAGTCCAATGAAAAAGATTGGAAATAAGTTTAGGATCCCTCACAAACGTGCAGATCAAGAGGCAAGGGAATTGACCATTTCAAGAGAGACTACACAAGATCTATAAGGCAACTTTTCTTTGGGATTATAAATATTAATTTCTTTAAAAAAAGGATCCCTAAAATAACTTAAGAAAGTAAAAAATTAAGAAAGTAAAAAATTAAGAAAGTAAAAAATTAAGAAAGAAAGTAAGAAAGATCAAAATCACACAATAAATAATAAAAAAAGGGAGAAAAAAAGATGGGGAATGTAGCAGAAAAAGATGGGAAAACCTGCTTATATTTTTATGGTGGACTAGATCATATTGGAGGGAACAAGATATGTGCGATGGCCAGCAATGGAAAGGGCGTTCTGTTGGATTGGGGGTATGATTTTTATATTAATAAGCAGTATTTTGATGAATTTTTACGCCCCCGAAAAAGTGAAATTCTAGTGGATATGATCAAAATTGGGGCATTACCTTGGCCTTTAAAACCTCTTTCAAATATTTACCGCGAAGATTTAATGAGAAAACTCCAAAGGCGTATCCATATGATGTATCAAGATTCTAATTTTTCAAACCATCATTCAGCACCTCTCGAAATGTATCCCAATGTGCATCCAAATATAACCCATGTGTTATTATCTCATGCTCATTCAGATCATTCGGGCCAAATTAATCTTTTGCATACAGATATAAAGGTTGCGGCCTCCGAGACCACAAATTCTATGCTAAATATACTGGATGAGGTAAGTGCGGGCAGTTCTGTTTTCCATGGCCTTACATCCTATAAATTAAAATATAAATATAAGAGAGATAAGCATCCCAATCCCTTTAAATCAAACCGAAAAAAAAGTGAGGAAGGAGAGAGGGATTTTATTAATTTAGATAACGGACAGGAAATAAACGTTGCTCATGGTGGATTTAAGGTCAAGTTTTTCCTAACGGACCATTCTGTACCGGGAGCTGGTGCTTTCCTGTTGGAAGATGTTAAGAACGGAAAAAGAATCGCATATACGGGGGATATCAGAAAACATGGACCTTTAAACGGTCAAGCCCTGCAATTTATTGAAAATGCGAAAAGGTTTCAACCGGACGCTTTGATTGTGGAAGGTACAAGAGTGGGCGAAACCCGAAATGATAGGGATGAAAATCTTGGAAGTGAGAAGAATGTAGAAAAGAACATTCTTAAATTTATCCACAATATTCCCGATTCAGATAGCGACAAAATCATATTCTTCAATTGTTCTCAAAACGATTTATGGAGGATAGCCACCTTCTATCGGGTTGCTTGTGAAACAGGGAGAATATTGGTTATAAATGCCCGGATTTTTAATGTACTTTGCGAGCTTCAAGGGCAAGGTTTGGACTTCGGCGTTGATCTCTCCCAGATTAAGGTTTATTTGCCTCGAAAAGGGTGGGGGATGTACAAACCCAAAGATTATGCGTATTCTCAAGATTTGAAAATGGCTTTTAGTTACTCGGAAGAGGAATTTGAAGAAAAATGGGAGGAATGTAAGGCGGAGGGGATCAGCATGGGAAGTAAGGCAAAATATATGAGAATCAACATAGAAAAATCCTATGGAGTTAACGCCGATCAAGTTCATGCCAACCAAGGGCAATATTTGTTCTATTTGCCGGACCATATGATAAAAGAATTGTTCGATCTCCATCCCAAAAAGGAATCCTATTACATTCTTTCAAAAAGTGGTCCTTTTGATGACGAAGGGTTATTGGAGGAAAAAAGAAGGCATAATTGGTTTAAACTGTTCTCTATTCCTTTAGACTCCCAACATCATGGACATTTTCACTGTTCTGGACACATGCCTATGAAGGATTTATTCAAGATGATTGACATGATTTCCCCCAAAAAAATATTCCCTGTCCATACCGAGCATCCCGAAATTTTTAAGGAAGAATTCAACCATAAATATGAGGTTATTATCCCCGAGAAGTATAGATCCTACGAAATCTAGTTAATATCCCCTTATTTTTTCTTAATCTCCTCTTATTTTTTCTTAAACTCCCCTTATTTTTTCTCAAATTCTCTTAGTAATCAATAGTAAAAAAATCTAGATTTAGAAACGATCTTTTTATTACTAAACATTAATCATTTTGCAATATCTCGAGCATTATTTCTTGATGGATATCCATCTTCGATCATTTTTCAAAATATAATGTGCAAAAGATATAAATATCCCGAATAAAGTTAACTTGTTTGGGAAGTGTTATGGAAAAAGATTGTTCAGATTGTGAATTCTTTCATAGTTGTGGAGATTCCGATGTTGAAGATTTAGGCGGGTATTGCTCCTGTGATCCCAGCGTTATTGGTATGTGCAGTCTCTGGGATGGCCCTAAATATGATCTCACTCCTTGTAAAGGATTTAGTGAGGATGAGAAGAAGGCCACCTCTTGTGTTTCATGTGCGCATTTCCATAGTTGCCGTGTGGATGGAGCTGATGCCAAGGGTTTCTGTGGTATCGATAAAGAAGTAGTTGGTATATGCACCCTCTGGAATGGTCCCAAGAGAGATGTGGTAGGCTGTAATAATTGGACAAGTAAATAAAATTAATCCTCACTCGTTTTTTCGTTTTTCCCGTTCTCTTTTTTCGTTTTCTTTTTCGGAAGGACAGGTTAGTGTCTTAATTGTCCCGATATGATCGGTACTTAAGGCAATTGCGTAATTGGTGTAATTGGAGTGAAATTGTTTCAAACTCTTTGTAATATGTAGGTCTATTGAGATTTTTTTTAAAGTATTGTTTCTTCAATGTATTTAATTTGGTTTCTAATTTGGACTTCTCCTTTACGACCCTCTCAACGGGCTTAGATCCCCAACTTTCCCGGTATTCAATTAAATCCATACTTATTTTAGTATTAGAAAATGTCTATTATTAAAAAAGGGATGATCCAGATATCATCCCCAGAGATCATAACTCAGGAGATCATCAATTCTTTAAATCTCCTTTTTATTCTTCCCTATTCCTCTTTTTTCTCAATCCATCGTTTCCATCCATAATGGAGAACTAATGAGGTCAAAAATCCAATAGAGATGTTGGTGAAAACGCACACAATCCCCGAGATAAGTATTATGCCAAAGAAAAAGGGGCTCATTTCTTTTAATTCGTTTTTTATCCCCTTCCCCTTCCCCTTCCCCTTCCCTGCACTCTCCTTTTTGGGGGCTTTTATTGATTCGTTCTCTTTAATCTCTTTCTCTTTTATTTGTTTCTTTTGCATTGTTTCTGCGTTTTTAGGTTTTTTTCTTTTTTCTTCTTTGATTTTTGATTTTTTCCCTTTGGAAAATGCCACTCTGCCCAACAATAAGGCCGTGTAAAAGAGCATAGTTCCCAAAATTGCCCTTGGAAAACTTTTAAAGATATTCAAGAGTGTTTGAGAGAAAAATAACCCGAAAATGAGTTCTAACACCCCCTCTAAGATCATGGATCCACCAGTTCTTGCGCCGAAAGAATATTGAGCGGCCAAACCGCCCGAACCATGACACAATGGCATTCCTCCCATAAAAGGGTTAATGATATTCATTACACCCATATTTTTGGCTAATCTACTGGCATTAAGTTGTGTCTTTTTCTGGGGGAATAGGTTGTTTGCCAAAGCTACCGTTGCTACCATTACATTGGTCAATGTAAGAATAAGCTGGGCAAATCCTGCCCTTAGCATTCCTTTCCATAATTGAGAAAATGAGGGCACTAAAAATTCCAGAGAGGGCCACGAAAAGATGAAGGATTCTGAAATCAATTGATCTGTGAATATAAGATATAAAATCCCAAATATGGTTAGAAATAACGCTGATGAGATCTTTTTACTTTTCAGCAGTAAGACAATGATTAATATGCTAATTAGGGTTAGGATCCAGCTATCCATAACCATCTTTGTGGCCTTAACCCCCAAGATTAATGCAAGCCCAAATTGGATGGCCCGAACGGATGTTTCAGGGATCTTTTTTCCGATTTCATCAAGTTTCGTTGAAAATCCTAAAAAGGACCATATTATCCCGGTTGCAAATCCCGTGGATATGACCGTTTTCGGCTGCCAGGACTGTGCAATAGCCACGGTTCCGATCGTTTTTTGTGGTTGGACGGGGAGGGGGAGGTTGAATCGGATTCCCAAAACGATATTTGTGATTCCTAATGTTAGAAATATCCCACTTGGATTGAGGCCAACGATTGAAATATACCCAATAATAAAGGGAATTAATGTCCCCCAATCACCAAAGGCCCCTCCTAATTCTCGTAGGTTAAATTTGTAAAGGAGCTTTTTTTTTGCCTCTTTTTCCTTTTTTTCATTTCTAATTGCATTCTGAACCAAGATATTTTTCAACTCTTCTCGTATAATTAATAAATCAAATGGGAAAAACAAAGATAATTAATGCAATATAGCCGATTCCCATTATTATATGCAGTAATGCAAAGAGCCCTCCTATTTTTGTCAAGACTTTATAATTGAGATCTGGGACACAATATTCATTGGCCATTTCTAAAGTATATAAATCTGCTGCAGATCCTTGAGGAAGAAAGTTTCCTCCGAGATTCACACCTAAAATTAAAGCAGTGATGATTGGAATACTGACCGATGGATCGATGGGAATAGAGGAATCGAGCCCAATAATTGACCCAACTACGGGAAGAAACAGAATTGTAACGGGGGCATTGTCAATTAAGCCCGAAAGCAAAGAACTTAACAATAAAACCACCAAACAAATGGTAAAAGTTCCGCCTGTAGTTATTTTATCCAGTTGACTTTCAATCCATGTAATAAATCCATTTAATTCCATGAGATGAACTAAAATGAATAAACACATAAAGAAATAAATGAGTTTATAATCCACCCCCGTGAAATATTTACTTAAATTAGGTCGTTCTTTTCCATCTTTACTTTTCTTCGGATTGATAGAAACAAAAATTAACAATCCGATCATTGCCGTGAGGTAAAGATTAGGGATGATTACTAGTAGCACAATAAATATACCTAATGCAATAAAATTTTTTTTCAAAACCTTAGGTTCAAGGGGTATGTCTTCCAGTTTAGGGGTGTTGGCAAATTTACTTATTGCTTCTTCATCTTGCTCTTTATCTTCACAGTTTTGAACCCATTTATCTTTTATTTGCTTAGTTAAAATGGTTTTGTCCAAGATATATAGGGTTGCAAATGTTGCTATCACAAAATAAAGAGCAATATATTTTATAAAATCAATTAAAGTGAAATTAAAATATGAGGAAATCATTACATTTTGTGCAGAACCAAAAGGGGTTAATGTTGCCGCAAGATTTATGCAAATAGTCATTCCAAGCAAAAAGGGTTTTGGACTCGTGCCAATTTCCTTACAAGTTTCTATGATAATTGGAATGAATATAATTGCCATACTTAAATCATTAGTAAATGATGCAGAAATAGTAGAAATGAAACAAATCATCCAAAACATTTTTCTAATATTATTAGAATATTTATCAACCAGCTTTTTGGCGATATAATGAAATATCTTAGACTCTTGAAGAATCTCAACAATTGTAAACATTGCAATTAGGAAGAAAATTACGTCCCAATGGATAGCATCAACATATTCTTCAAGATATCTTGCCTCCTCTATGCCTAAAGCAGATGCTAACCCTGCAATGATGACGATAAGAACCGAATAGAATAAATAATCCTTTTTCTCATCGAAAAGTACAAAGATTAGTGAAATAAAACAAATAAAAACCACAATTTCTGAGAACAAGTTCGCCATACTTGAGTATTATTTAGCCTTAATGTATAAAAAATTAACCGATAAAATATCTTTTCTCTTATATGAATAGGCTTATG
>CAZEPC010000224.1:0-7837 GCA_964513765.1 uncultured archaeon | reverse complement strand
TAGCTTCTGCTTAATTCCTTCATCATCGGGAAGTGCATTTTCCGCTTTTTTATAAAATGCATATGCCTGTCGATATAATTTTGCTCCCTTTTCGTATTCCTTGTCTTTACAATGATGTTTTGCTTGGTTTGCTACGTTGGCGGCTCTTTTTTTAAAGAATTCCACCGCTTGTTTGTCTGCTGATATTTTTGATTCCTCCGTATGGGGTTATTTTGATTTCCCTAGTAGTATATTCGTTTTTTAACTAAAAATAGTTTTTATTACTTTGTGATCATCAATAAGAAGCAATGATTTCTGTATCTAAAGTGATCAAAATAGATCAAAATAGATCAAAATAGATCAAAATAGATCAAAATAGATCAAAAAAGGATATTATTGTAGAAAAATTCGAAACTTTTTGCTAACCCTTGAAATTATTTTAGAAATTTTCTAAGAATGGAGATATATACGGAATCTAAATGGATTAAATATAGAATGATAAAAACTTTCCAAAATTCACTTACGAAAAAAATAATAGAAAATTCCAGGTTGGGATTGATTGTGGTTGATCGGCACCTTAAAATTCAATACGCCAGTCAAAGCCACTTAGATCAGTTAGGGATACCTAAAAGTGAATATGGCAGGAATATCCTTGCTTTGGCCAAAAGTTTTATCATAGAGCACGAACAATTCTTATTATTTCGAAAAAATCTTTCTCTTTTGCTGGATGATCCGGAAGTCCATCAATTTAAACAGAAAATAAATATGAAATGGCCAACACAACACGTTTATGATATATCGATTCGAGCAAGTTTGGATAAAACCAATTATGTTTCACAGAAAAACCAAGACAAAAACATCCTCATAATTTACGAGAACATAACCGAATTTAGTGAAATGAAGCGAGAATTCCAAAAGCTTGCAAGCTTGAAAGTTATTAAAAAACTAGCACAAGGGATAGCTCATGATTTCAATAATATCCTCGCCAGCATTCTGGGGAATGTGAATCTAATTGGTATGAATTTGGAGGGAATTCTAAATAATATGAATGAAATCCCAGAACAAAGATGTGCAAAATCCAAGAATGGGCTTCTCGAAATAAAGGATTTCGTTGGAAATGTATCTGAAAGTGTTAATAAGGCAATATCCTATACTGATCAGCTATTTGGTTTCGCTATTTCAACCAAGAAAGGAGTAAAAATTTCTAATATTGGGGAAAAAATTGGAAAGATCGTCGATTTTTCACTTGTCGGTACTAATGTAAAATATGAACTGGATATAGAGGAAAATTTATGGGAAATGAAATTCAAGGAAAATGAATTTGACCAAATTATTTTTCATCTCTTGATGTTTGCTGCCAAATCAATGCCCATTATGGGCAAAGTGAGGATAAAAGCGAAGAATTTGCATACCGAACAAAAGATATCCATCCCATTTAAGGATAAGGTTATCCCACCAGGGGATTATGTAAAAATAGAGGTAATTGACCAAGGAATGGGCATATCCGAACAAGAAATCTCATCCATCTTGGATCCTTTGAATCTTGTAAATGAATTTTCTAAAACCAAGGAATTGGTATTGGCATATTCACTAATTGCAGAAAACAACGGCTTCATTACAATTGAAAGTAAAATTAACGAGGGAACCCATGTTTCTTTATACATTCCGGTAATTGGAGAAGAAAAAAGGAAAAAGAAACAAAAACAAAAGGCGAAGAATAAAGGATCTGGACATATCATTATTATGGATGATGAAAAAGAGATAATTATGGTATTAAAACTTCTACTTGAAAAAATCGGATATACTGTACATACTACGACCAATGGAACAGAAGCTTTAAATACTTTAAAAAAGACAAAACAGAAAGGAATCGTACCTAAATTCCTCATATTGGATTATACTATCAAAGGAGGTTTAGGTGCAGCGGATATAATCGACGATGTCAAGGAGATTGATCCAAACTTAAAAGTTATATTGTGTAGCGGGTATTATGCCGATGAAATGATGAAAAACCCCAAAAAACACGGTTTCTCTGGTTTTCTACAAAAACCCTTTCAGATAGAAGATCTCACCTCTATTCTTTCCGAAAAGTAAAATTTTTTTTAATAATCATTTTTGTCTTTCTTGTGAATAACAAAGCAGAACAAAAAAACACAAAGATATCCCCCTCTGTTTCGCTAAACTTAGATGAAATTAAATATTCGAAGCGGGAGCTTTGGGATAGGCCCTCGTTTTCAAGAGTTCTTGGGGGATTTTGGTATAATTATGTGCTTGCAATTGGGTTATTGGCATACGCCATTATATTCATGGCATTACTTTTTCCCAATTATATCCTTCCATTTCCAGAAGCAATGGGTTTTAAAAATCTGGTTCAACTCCCCTATTAACAACTATTTCTTCTCTCTATTTATTTTTCTTGATAGGGTTTTTGTATAGGGAATTCCTTTTAACCATATTATGTCTAAAATTCACTTTACTCTATTTTCACAAGCATATTATGTAGATACCAATTGGGGTTTTGGATGCCCCTCGGGAGGTATAAAAAATATGGGAGATATAGCCCATAAATACAATATCCCCATAACTTGGCTTCTTTCCCCGAAATCCGCTCGATGCGAAGTTGAGATGCTCACGAGCTATCATGAAAAATACGGTGATGAAGCGGCTATGATGTTTCGCTTTCCCGCCGGTGAAGAACATCATCATTCCGATGAAAGAGCCGTTGCAGAAGGAATGTCGGTTGAAAATTTCAAGAAACATATCATCTCTCAAAAAAATTCAATAGAAAAAGTCCTTCCGTGGGCGAACGTTAAAATTTGCGGTCAAGGAATTCGGACCAAAAATTTTATGATAGCCCTTCAGGAATTAGGGTTTGAAGGGGTATTCGGCCATTGCTATTGTCAAATTGGGACCGATTCAATCACAGATTTCGGAATGCCTTGGGGTTCATTCAGAATGCGACCGCAGTCGGCGCATTTACCCGCAAAAGAGGGGCAAGAAGGTCTCATTTCTTTTGAATGGACGATGCGCGATCTTAATAAATCGATGCATACTACCCGGCCCGAATTATGGAGTACGGATCCTAACGATGTAGAAAGAGGGGGTGTGTGTTCTGATGAAAATGTTGAATACTGGAAAAACATGTTTCAAGAATACGAAAAAGCCTTAAAATTCAATCCTCATGGAATCTGGTTTCAGTTCCATCAAGAAGCCCATGAACAAACATGGGGAGAAGTGTGCCATCCTCTCTCCCGAGAAAGGGTTGAATTTTGTACTAACATGATGGATCTTTTCTTTTCTTGGTTGATTGAAAGAGATGATGTGGAATTCTTAACCGCGACCCAAGCGGCCCTAAAATATCGTAATATTCAAAAAAGGGGGACTTTACCTATGTATGTCCCTTTTGATTGGGTAGAGGTACCTGAAAAAATGGAATTCTGGGATCAAGTTCGCCAAAAAGAAGGATATGCGGGTAATATTCATAAAAATGCCCATTTACCCGATGAAGATTTATATGAATACCTCACGGCGGTAAATAATCCAAACCCAATGGAAGCCATGAAAAATCCTCCTTGGAGCAAATCTTTCTTTTATTTTGATCAAGATTGTCAGCTGGCTTTTGATTATGCTTCCAAAACCCCCTTTATTCTCTTGAATTATCTTAATTATGAACCCACAGAAGAATTAAAAGAGATGTTTCAACACGAAAGGGGCGGAGGGGCAGCTGGTTTCTTCATTGAATCTGGAAAGCCCGAGATTGTCGAATTTGATTATGTTCCGGATAACTCGAAGGAAGAGGGATATTTCCTCAAATTCACGATAAGAAATAAAAGAGATAAAAACACCCCCTACGGCTTGTTTTTCTGGTCAGATATTTTTAAAGGAGTAGAGAGAATATTTGAGAAATCTCAAGAGATTGAAAATGCATCTCATATATTGATACATAGCAAGATTATTGAGGAGAAAGGGGTTTTTCTTCGGTTAAATCTCGATCCTGGTCAAAATAAGATTCAATTTTGAAAATAAGATTCAATTTCGAAAGGTAATCGAAATTAAATTTTGCCTTTCTTCAATACCTCTCGAACTTTCTGAGATGATATCCGCAGAACGGACAAAATGAGGAGCCTTCGATAATTTCTATGTTACAATCAGGACATTTAATGGTTGGGTAATTTTTATAATAATTTTCAAGGGTTTTTGAGCTAAATAAGGTATGTAAATCCCGTTTTTTTCCCCATATCTTCACATTCTCGATGATTTGATTGATTATTCCCCCTTGTGGTTGTTGGAATTTTGCAAACTTGTTCTCTTGAATTAAATAAATCGAGATAACTAAAAGGGCAAAAACGAAAATAATTGGGCTTAAAATTCGACCAAACACAATTGAGGTAAAAAGATATTTGCTTTCTATTGTCTTATATTGCTCTGATTGACTCTTTCTCATGGTGGTCAGGACTCTTATTTCGATCTCCCCGTAAAGCAAATCTGAAGGAGAGAGGAACTCCATCGTAATCTTTTGGAATCCTCTGGAGATGTTATAAGGAGAGGACTCATAATTATTTAATACCTTTATTTCACCGTCAAATTCCCTCAGAATTTGCCATATGAATACCATTTGGAGGGATTGATTAGATTCAATGGATATTTCAATTTTTCCTTTGGTAAAAACGAGAGGAGTGATACTATAATTAATACGGGGTTGGTTTTCTTGTCCTGATGTTGCAGTTAATGGTATGTGAACCTCTTTAGTCCCATTAAATCTGGCCATATTCCCAAAATCAGCTAGAGACACAAGAGAGATAGAAGAAATCACCATGCCCATAAATAAAACAAGGACTATCAAGTTTACTTTAATTCTATTGTTTTGAAATATCCTTCTTTGTTTTATTTTATTTGGCATAATTTTCCTATTCCTTTGTTAATTTACAATTTAATGTTTGCAATTCACGATTATTTGTGATTCACAAGCATTTACATTCCAACGAGAGCTTCTTGGTCTTTTTCCACGAGTGAAAACTTTTTTTCTTCAGTTACCTTTCCCATTTCGATCATTTTCATATTTGATTTCTTAATCAATTCAAGCAGATTTGGGCCATCTTTATGTTTCTGGTTTGAATCTGCTTTCTTCTCTGCATTCTTCGGGTAGGTAATTAAAAAAGAGGAGGTAAGAAACACAAATAGAAAATCAATTAATGAGTAGGGGATGTTGTTATACTTTTCAAATTGCGCTTTAATAGAATCTAAATCGAATTGGATCCCTTTATTTGAATAATCTATCATTTGATAGGCAGTTCCCATCACCCCTCCATTGGCAATATCCTTACATGAGTGAATTAAATTCAGTTCCTTTGCTTTTCTGATGAATTTCCTTTTTTTATAAAACAAATCTGTGGGTTTATCTAAAATTGTATTCCAATAATTTGGATTGATTTTTCCCGGACTTCCTTCGGGATCCCACACCAATCCCACATTATCACCGTTTTCCCCATTTTTAATAGAAATAAAATGATCAAGATCGCACTTTCCGATCATCGTGGAGGTGAGGGTGTAATTTTTTGCCTTGGTGGCGGTATGTCCTCGAACCAAGGGAACTTTAAATCTTTTGGTTCCTTCCAGCACCCCATCTAAAATAAGATGGCCGGCATTTTCTTCCTTGAATCCTAAAGTGATACTGCATGCCAAAGGGATCCCTCCGCATGCCATAATATCATCTATGCCAACATAAATGCTGGAAAAGCCTGCGGCGAAGGGTGAGGATTTAATGAAACTCTGAGTTATTGCATCGGTGGTAAGTAATACCAAATCAGACTCGTCCGGATCAGGAATGATTGCTGCCGAATCCTCACCTAAACTTGCATACACATCATCTGAATTATATCCGTTTTCCTCAATCTTCTCTAAAATTGGTTGAAGTTCCCTTTTCTGTTGAACATTTTTCGATTTATGGAACGTCTTAATTATTTTTTCAGTTAGTGTCAAAATTATCCCTTTACTTTTTTCTCTTCTGTTGAACTAATCGACTCAAGTTATTTGTTATCTAATATTGCGTATTAAGCAAATTGTTTTTTGTAAAATCAATAACCTCACTTGAGAATAATCACAAAAGAATATATTTTTTTGGTTTGTTTTCCAATATAAGCTAAAAAGTTTCATGCAAAGAACACTTAGGTGAGAAAATGGCTAATGGGGATCATAAAGATGGTAACAATTATTTATTTGATGATTTACTAATTAATGGCGGAGTGTTTGCGATATATTCATTTATGGGTCCAGAACCGATTTTTTATTATCCGATCCCGACTAATTTGTATCAAGATTACAAAAAAAAGAGAATCAGTAAGACAAATGTTTCAAGAAATCTCTCAAAGCGAACTCTTTTACAAGTGGCGGTCAAAAGTGTCTCTTTACTACTAAGCGATTACTCATTCACGGAAAATAATGAAGAAGAACTTAAAAAAACCGAACTATTCGGCATTTTACCCTATCCCGATATCAAATCCGTTTCACTCACCTACTTTACCTATTATTATTCAAAAAAAAGGAATTCATACATGCCCTGTACCCTTTCACTTTTGGTGAAAGAGAATAAAAGGAGCTTCTTGTATGACAACATCAATAGGCTTAAGGAGCCGATTGGAAAGTTTGTTTCCTATTTAAAAAACCTTATTTATGAGAAAGACATTACCTCTGAACAAAGTGGAAAAGAACATTGGGATATGATTTTGCCTAAATTTATTGATTTCTTCAAAATTATTCGTGAAATTCAAGAGATGCCCTTATCGCCTATAACAAAAAAGAGAAGGGTGAAAATCCTTTTTACTGGTCTTGAAAATACGGGCAAAACTTCGTTTCTTTTAACTTTGAATAAAAGTTTTAGCAAACTCATCAAGCTTCGACCCACAACCAATCCAATGAAAGAACCTCTTAATTTTTTGGGAACCACGATAATGAAATGGGATATCCCGGGACAAAAAAGTTTGAGGGAAACGATTTTAAAAAAATCCGATGTATATTTATTTGAAACAGATGTTCTTTATTATTTTATAGATGTTCAGAATCCCCGAATTGAGCAATCCCGTCAATTTTTGGTGAAAATTAAACAATTTTTAGATGAATATGATGAAAGAACTCCCATAATCTTTATCATCACTAAAGTTGATGAAGATATCGCCAATTCAAAGGAAATAAGAAGTACAATTCACGATATTAAGCAAACCTTCAAGGAAGTATTGGGAAAAAATCCATATGCATTTTTCGAAACCTCCATTTTTTCAATATATACGATTTTAAACGCTTTTTCCTTTGGAATTCGCCAATTATCTCCGAACCATAGACTCATTAACCATCTTTTAGGATCCTATATGAGGGAAAATGACCTCATCTCTGCTCTACTGGTAAATGAAGACGGGATTGTATTAGGTGGCACGGAAATTAAGGACCCCGAATACAACGAGGTTTTGAGCAGAAAACAAATATTTGAAATCACCGCCTCGCAATTTACCTCGATAGCCAAGCAATTTGAAATGTATTATACCGAAGAAAATACGACCAAATCAAAATATTTGCTCTCAAAAAATGATTTGGTCCTTTTAAACCAATTTAACGTGGAAGATTTTACATTCTTTTTACTTTCCTATACCAAAAAGCCAGAACATGAAAAAGAAATTCAAAAAAATATCCCTAAACTTGTAGATAAGCTCAAAAACCTTTTAGAGTTATATTGTTGAAATGTTCCGAACTTGAAAGGGTGTTCTCCCTACGAATTTTTTTGGTCTCCATTCTCCTTTGTTTCCTCGGAGTTGGGTTCAAGTTTTTTGTCCTTCTTCTCATTTTTATCCCCATTTTTCTTATTATCGTC
>CAZEPC010000223.1:5841-7844 GCA_964513765.1 uncultured archaeon | reverse complement strand
CCTGTTTTGAGCAAGATAAGTGTGAAGTCCTCAAGGAAGCAAAATTGGACTATTAGTCCGAAAACTTTAAAAAATCTACCGGGAATTTTTTCTTAATCCGGATTTCTCTATCCCGGGATCTATCCCAGTTTTTTATCTATTTATTTATTAATTTATTTTAGCGGAGGCAATTTCATTATCCACCGCCTATCCTCTATATTAATAATACTAATCAAATTTTGTGCAATACCGAAAAGCAGATAAAAAAAGTTATTCGGATAATACGGCCATGAAATCCTCTAAATGAAAGCACATCCCCTTCTCCACGATTGGTTTTATTTTAGGCCGGAGGGATACAAGGAACTCCTTGGGCCTATCTACATCCTTTCCTATTTTATGTAATAGGATTTTCGCACGAAGCGCGTCCATGTCCCCGAAAAAGTTGCGGGAGAGGACATCGGGCTGTTTTTTTCGCACCCCGAGATGTTTCCCGATCAAATCTTCGAGAATCCCCTGCAATGTCCGAGTGTGCCTTCTTCGAAACGGCCGGGAAATGATATTTCCGTATCGATCGGGATCGGTGTAAATGTTCAGGTAATACAGCCCATAAGAGGCCAGATATCGGCTTTGCGTGAGTGATATAAACCTGTAATGTTCCATCAATTCTCGATATTCCGAATCCAAAACGCTGCATGCGCTTTGCACGAATTTGCGATCTTCCAACAACAGCCGAAAGAGCCCGGCGAATACCTCGTTGGATACCGACTCCCACGGTAAAAAACGGGCAAATATCTCGGGGGGGACTGTCCCGGAATTCATACCTTTGCGACCTATAATCTCCTTGTTATGGCGGATTACGGTTTGCAATTGGGCGGCATGCCCCAGTTCGTGCAATAAGATCCCCAATGTTTCAAAGGAATCGATCGGGCTCAAATATATCTCTAAATTTTCCCTTCCTTCCTTATCCGCGGAGAGGAAGGTAATGAACTTGCTCACAAATCCGGGAATAATGGCAGTCGCCTTGTTTCGGAACATTCTCACCTGGGGTGCTGGATCCGGGGCAAACCATTCCGTCCGACCGAAAAAGTTCATAATGCGATCAACGGTGCTTTCCAGAGGCACCTCCGCCAGGATGGGTGCCAACCATGAGCCCTGATATAACCATCGCGCAGATGCCAACGGAATCAGCTCGCCCGAACTCGGGCTTGGGGCTCCCCTTCCCTCGGGTAATTTTTGGCAAAGCTTGTCAAACAGCGAGAAATAGGGGCGGGCGGTATCATCCAAAAATTGCCCGATCCTCTTCCTTAAATATGGAGCGGCGATATCGTTGAGGGAGAGGTAGGCCTCCCAATCATCGGCGAAACCGTTTTCCTTTAGCACCCCTTGGCGGTATGCGAATGCCTTTTTCTGATAGGGGAGCAGCATTTTCCGCTTCATTCTCCCCCTGGAGATCCCGCTCTGAATCTCCGCGAGGCTCTTATTCGGGGGCGAAAATCCCGCACTAAAATCATATGGGGCGGATCCTAATGTTCCGTTTTTCGGAGGATTTATTGTCGGTTTTTCCGCTTTCGATTCCCCGGTTGCGGGGAGGAGTAACTGCTCGGGGGCACTTAGGGCCATCGATACGGGGGTTAAATTCTTCAAAATCAGCCGGTAATACTCTAAACTGTGCTCATTTCTTAGTTTCGGCAGCCATTCGGCGGAGAGCAAATGCCGAACATCCGCGGTCATTTCGCGATATACCGATCGGAGGTTATTAATTTCCTTGTCCTGCCCTCGATACAGGCTTTTCGTAAATTCCATGTAATTTTCAATAATCTCAATCATAACTCGTCTTCCTTTATTGGTTCTGTTATTTTTCGCATGTTTATTATTCATATTGGGGTGCTCTCCCGTGGCAAATGTAAATTCGGTTCCCGACAAAAAAGCCGGGCGGGTCTCTTTGAATTGTTTAGGATCCCGATCCTTAAAAAAGCAAAAAAGCTAAGCGACCAAAGTTTACTAAATTTTTCAAAGGTTTACTA
>CAZEPC010000223.1:0-5741 GCA_964513765.1 uncultured archaeon | reverse complement strand
AATTTTTCAGAAAGTGTACTAAATTTTTCAGAAAGTGTACTAAATTTTTCAGAAAGTGTACTAAATTTTTCAGAAAATGTACTAATTTTTTCGGAACATATACTAATCTCAAAAATCCCAATACATTTTGAAAAATCACAGCAAGATGTGCAGATCCGAATCCCCGTCTTCGCCGTCCCCTATCCGGGCGCTGAATCGCTTTCGAACATGTTCCATAAAATCCCGCTTTACCTCGTTTTCTATACCTTTGATCTTTCGCAATATTAACCCGAGGTTCGGGCCCAGCTTATGGTTGTATTTGTCCAACCGGGACAAAGGGGTGCCATTGCGAATTTTCTCTATGAGGTCCTTCGGGCACCACTTTTCGATCTCCTCGGCGTAATAGGCCATATGCCAGCCCGTTTCCCGATATTCGGGCGGAATCTTGTTCTCAATCTCGGGCGGGATGGGGGGAGGGACCCCTCCTAAGGTATCGTATCTCCGGAGAATCTCGCGATCCTCCATTGGCAACTTTTTCACCAATCGTTCGATGTTTCCGGCGCCGAAAAGAAAGACCCCATCCAAGATCTCGTAGCTTCTAAAGTCCGATTGATCGGAACAGGCCAGTGATTCATCTCCCTCGCCATTTATTCGATTCAATCCCGTATCAAAAACTTCCCCGCTCGATGAATGAGCATGCTTATTTTTCGCCATTGCTTTCCTCTCCTCTTTTTAAGTAGGGTTTAGTTTTAGTTTAGTTTTAGGAAAAATGATATGTGCGGCTTATATGGAATTCCATACCAACGACATATATATATATATATAACAAATTCCTAAATGCGATTAATTATTATCTTCTTATTTCCCTATACACTATCTTAGAATCGCTCCTAAAAAAGTATTTCGGATAGAAGGAAAAAATAAAATAATAATAATAATAAGATCGCGTTGGGGTGGTAGTTGTATATCAATTGATGCTTATCCTTAAAAGGCTAATTTGGATATTATTATTATTATTATTACTACTAGTAATTTTTATTCCAGACACATATTAAAGGGTCAAATATAATGAGAAAATTCGATTTAAACATTGAAGAAATATTGGATGATTGGGAAGTCTATCATGCCATCAGAGAAGTTCTTGCAAACGCATTGGATGAACAAAAAATTACAGGAACTCAAGAAGTAAAGACATACAAAGATGAACTCGGAACTTGGCACATCCGTGATTATGGTCGCGGAATCCAAGAGAAGCACCTTACGCAAAACGAAGATGAGGAGAAACTGAATCGGAACGATGTTATTGGAAAGTTTGGGATTGGACTTAAGGATAGCTTGGCAGTGTTCCATCGCAAGGGGATAGAAGTAGAAATATTGTCCAAATATAACAAATTCACAATCGGAATGTCCGAAAAAAATGGATTTGAAGATATTATCACTCTTCATGTATATGTTTCGGAACCGAAAATGTCAGAAATGCGGGGAACCGATGTTAGGTTAAAGGGAATCGAAGATAAAGGGATGAATAAGGCAAAAAACCTATTTCTAGAATATTCTGACGAAAAAATCTTAGAAACCACCAAATACGGTCAAATTATTCAAAGAAAGAATGCTCTCCCCGCAAAAATTTACATCAATGGTCTTCAAATAAGCAGCGAGGAAAATTTTTTGTTCTCCTATAATATTACTAATCTGACGGACAATATCAGAAAAGAATTAAACCGGGAAAGAAATAATCTAGGAAGAGGCACTTATGCTTACCGGGTAAAAAAGATTCTCCAAGCATCGAAAAGCGAGAAAATAATAGATATGATTTGCACGGACTTTGAACGGATCGAGAGAGGGGATCATCACGATGAATTAGGATATAAGGATCTTCAAACATTTGCGATTAAACATATTAACGCCAATAAGAATGTAGTGTTTCTTACAAAAGAAGAAATGGAGAAAGGCGCAGGAACCATCGATAATATTAAACGGACCGAACGAAAGATTGTTCAAATCCCAAGCAGATTGTCTTCGGAAACTTCCGGGATGACCGATGTTTCAGGAGAGAAAATATGGACAGGGAATCATTTCTTGGAAAAAATAAACGATGATTTTAATTACGATTTTATTAACGAGGAGGATCTTGATCCAACAGAACGAAAAACATTCAAATTTACAGAAAAGATTATAGCTATATTTGGAAACCTTCCCGCGGTTGTAAAAGATATTAAAATTGCAAAATCCCTGAAACAAAGTAGTTTTGGTATTAATAATCATGGGATTTGGGATCCTAAGGAAGAATTAATTATAATTGAGAGAGAACAATTGAAAAACTTAGAAAACTATAGCGGAACACTTATCCATGAACTTATCCATGCTAAAACCGGAAAAGAAGATGTTACCCGGGATTTTGAATTAGAACTCACTAATATTATTGGGAATTTAGCATATCACTTGTTAAAAAAAACTTAAGAGAAAAAGACAACCCGGACACTAACGAAGGGCTGAAAGACGAATCTTAAAAGAGGAGAGGAGGATTTTCCTCAAGCCCCTATGAAGTCGGAATAATACCATTTCTTAAATTGAGCTTCCCCGTCGGTTTGGATCCGAATCCTGGCGGTGGATCGGAAAGGGGCCCCGATGGAAAAATGCTTGGTCCGGATTCTTCCCCGGGAAATTTTTAACATTTTGAGATTTTTTTTCATCTTTAACTCCCGATGATCTTCTTTGGGAATCTCCAGCACCACGAATGATCTGAGAGTGTTCATCCAGCAGATATACTTGATATAATCATTATCATCTCTTCTTTCGGAAATATATAAGGGTGATGAGTACAATTCAGGAGCTTTTTGTATCGGAGTAAATGTTTCCAGAAGGATAGATCGATCCATTTGATTGTGGGTATTATCCTTTAACATCTTTCCATCCAAAAATTCCTCAAACACCCTCATTTTATCCTCGCCGATATCCGAGCTCGCCATCCGGAGTGTGATGAGATGAGTTCGAAGAAAATCCTCCCACCACTCTAAATTCATAATACGGCCTTTATCAATTTGGAAAAGTGCATTTTGAATCATAAGGGAATGGGCATGGCCCTTTTCATCTTGACCGGTAATGGTAGAAATCCGAAATAGAATCTTTAAAATATCATCATCCAACTGGTTTATCTTTTCTGTGGTGATTTCCGATTTTAAGATTTGGGTTACCGCAAAAAATGTTTTGAATGCCAGAGATTCCTCTGTAAAATATTGGTTTTGCACCAGCAGATTGAGAAAATCAATATCCCCTTGACTGAATAATATAATCCCGTAAATTAATCTGAGCCGCTCCCCCCTAATTCCCGTTATGTCGGATCGACTTTCAAGCAGATTACGAAAGTGATAAAAGGCCCGTTGAAAGTCCCCCTCTCTAATTGCCAACACGGTTTCATTCACCCGCACCTTGGCAATCGATCGCTCAAACATGCGAAGAATCTCTCCCTTGATGGAGTCAGAAAGGGGATGGGTATTTTCCATCAGTACCCGTTCTAACTTAGGCGAAAGAAGGTATAGAAATTTAATTAAAGGTTGCCGGGAAATCCATTCCTGTTGCATATCTGTTGCTTTTTTCTTTTCTTTTCCTAATATGCGCCGCTGCTGTATATTTAAAACTCTCTTAAGTGGTTCAAAAAAAGGTAAAAGAAACTCTATTTTTTGGGATTGGGACTGGGCTATGGTATCTTCATTCAAAAAATCCCGAAGTATCTCCAAAATCTTCAGGTGGTTGGTATCTTGCGATTCGATATGGTCCTCCAAAGCCAGTTGTAGGGGCTCAGAATAGACCAAAACCGATTTAATCAGTCGCTCGATCCCCCTCTGATTCTCCAATAAATACTTGGCAAAATAATTAAAATAATAGGAAATCAAATCTTTTACCTCTTCAATCAATGAAGAATCACCGAGTATTTCGCTTAAGCGCTTCAGAAATTCGGTCGGTTCCCACACCTCCAGATGATTAAAATAGATAAGGGCGCTCTCGTTCTTAATACGATGAAACCCCTCGTCATCTGTTACTATATAGGTGTTGATATCTTTGGGGGCATCTTTATCCTTGGAGGGCTTGGAATCTTTATAGGCATAAAACCCTAAGGATTGATCGGCGGGTAATTTATCTTTTTTGGATTTTCCCGTGAATCTACTTGTCCTTCGGATGAATTTTTGGAATTGGGGATCCTTTTGATCGGTTTCTTGGAGGTGCAAATATGTTTTAATTTGGGAGAACATGTAGGGAACTTCATCGGCAACCAAATCCGTGGTGTAAAGGGCATATTTCTCTTGATCGCTGACTCTCTTTAACAGGTCCCGAAGAATGAGGGTCTTTTCCCGATCCCTGGAAGCGGGAATGAAGAAATTTGCATCCAGCCAAAAATGCGCTTCTCTCATAACTTATATACCCTCCTTATGAATTAAGTGCGATATTATGGCATTTTTTCGAGGGGGTGGGCTCAAACCCGGTGGTAATTATTTGTTTGACCTTTCCCGATTCAATGATCTCGCTTAATATCTCCGTTACTAAACCCTTATTCTCCCCGTCAAAAGGTTCCAATAGGTCATCGATTACGAAAAATTTATCTGATTCGATATTGGATTGTAAAATTGCCCGAATGATCAAAAACACAAACATTTTTTCCGAATTGCTCAATAAAAATAGCTTGCGCTGGGTTTTTTCCTTGGAAACAAAGGGCATAAAGTTTTCGTCCCAGTCAATTCGATCGAGAATGGCACCTTTCTTGAACTTCTTCCATAATTCGTTGCATTGGTTTTTTATTTTCTGCAAAATCCGGTGCTCCATTTCTTTGATGGTTTTTTCCGAAGATAACCGCATGAACCTCACCTTGTAGGCCAAATGGGCTTGATCTAAAAGGGCCCGTTCTAATTTTTCCGGACTTTCGTAGGGCGAGAGAGCCTTCTTCAGGCGGGATCGCAAGTCCTCAAGCTTGCCCTTGTTTTTTGATCTTAACCGGGTTAATTTTTCTATTTGGGCTTGAAGGTCATTAATATCCTTCTCGAGGGTGTCGGCATCAATTTCATTTCCCTCAATCTCTTTATCCTCGAGCTCTTTTGATATCTTTTGTATTTCATCCTGTAATTCTTCCAAATTTTTGGTTAGGCGTTTGCTCTTCTCGTGTTTTTTAGACAGCTTCTCCTTGAGCTTGTCTTTTCTCTCGATTTTTTGCCGAAGAACAATAAGTTCGTCGTGGGCTTGGGATAATTCTTTTATTTCCTTTTCTTTTTCCGATATTTTCTCTTTTATCTGTCTTTTCTCCTCTTGAATTGAGTATTCCGCTTCAATATCACTTTGTAATTCATTTTTTCTTTGTTTATATTTGGTGAGATCTTCCTGCAATTCCTCTATTTTTTCATATATATCCCTATTTTTGTAGACTATGTCATTTAGTTTATCATATTGCTTGTTGAAATTGCGTTTTCGTTCTTTATATTTCTCAATTTTTTCCTCGTTTCCCCGGATCTTCTTCAATTTTTCTTGGATCTTGGTGGCTACCTCTTCCGCGATGGGACATTTTACGTCTTTACTTTCGCATGCGGGACATATTTTTTTACGGATGTATTTTGCATTTAAATCGAACTTATCTTCCTTTTTGGCCAACTTTTCGACTTTTTTTCCGGATTGTTCCATCTTTTTCTTTTTTTTATCCATCGCTTCGATTTTTTCCTTTCTTCTACGAACCTTAGTTTGGATGCCCTCAAGCTTCAAAAGGTGCTTCTTCTTTTTTT
>CAZEPC010000222.1:0-7916 GCA_964513765.1 uncultured archaeon | reverse complement strand
CAGGAAGAGGCCACCGAGAATGCGCCGGAAAAAGAAGACGGATTTATAAAAGCGCCCCGGATTATCTAATACATATATCTCATATCTCTTTCAAAAATTGCCCTGCTTGCCCTGCTAAGGCAAATATTTTATTTTCATACGCAGGTCTTGGGCAAAATTACCGAATTTAGCACCGAAAAGATTTAGACCCCCTTTATTTTCAGCATCTGGTTTTACCCCAATCCTAATTTTAATGGAGGGCGATGAATCTATATGTAGATCGGAGATGGAAATCTTTTTGACTTTTGTTTTATCCCTAAATATTCCTTTCTCTGTAATAAGCCATCTTTTAAGGATTCCATACTGCGTCCTGGATAAATGCCACCAATCAGGAGTCATTTTTCCTCTTTTACCCCCAAAATCCCCGGGTGAGGTCCAATTATCAATCTCTATATCATTTATCCATAAACTAATATCCGAAAGATATGAATTATTATAACCCTTGGCTTCGGAGCATAGCTCGGCACTGATTTCCAGCGATCTTAAATTGACACCCTCGGGTAATTCGTTTGGAAAATGATATTCTAAGAAGCCACTAGAAAACCAAATAAGTTGTGCATCTGTCTTTGCAGGTAAATAAAAGCTGGGGATGTAATCGAATTTGCCAATAACTTTCTCTTCAGAAGCCAGGCCACAGGGATTATTCACTTCAAATTTGGTGAAGTGACCGATGGGCATTTCAGTTATGATTTCGGCGGGTTCTTTTTGGGGCTTTTCAAATACAATCTTGTTGTATTTAAGCGAACTAATCTTTTGCAATCCCCGTTTTTTGGCAGGTACCATTTTGGTTTCAATTAACCCTGCCTCTTCCAGCTTTTTTAGATTAACTGAGGTTGTTGAGGACGGAATATCCAAGGCTTTTGAGATCTGGTTATTATTAAGGGGGCCATCATATAAAAGCTCAAAAATTTTTACACGCACATCAAGTGAAAGTGCCTTGGCAACTTTATGAAGTTCATCCGTATTCTGTATGTTTAAAACTCGCATTTAATCTCCCATCTGTTTATTTTCATCTTTTTTAGAGAATAGAAAATGAATTATGACATTTCCGTATAAATCAAAAAAGAAAACGATTGGTTTATATGAGAAAGTTATTTAATTTTAATTAAAACATTTATATTAATGTTTCAGTTTTTATTGAATCGGTCTTAATGAACAGAATCTTATTCATTTTTAGACAGATAGAAATTAGGATTAAACAAAAGAAAAATGATATTTCAAAAAAATTAGGAAATGAAAAAAATGGCAGCAAAAAGCAATATTCCGAAAAATAATTATCCAAGACCCGAAGCACGGCGTGAAGATTGGTTAAATCTTAATGGAACCTGGCAATTTCAATTTGATCCCAGTCATGAAGGAATGAAACAACATTGGTTTCTTCCATCCAAGAAAGAATTCGAACTGGAGATTACGGTTCCTTTTGTATTTCAAAGCGAACTCTCAGGCATTAATTCCCAAGAATTTACCGATACCGTCTGGTATAAACGAAAATTTTCAATACCCGAAGAATACAACAGCAAATCGGTCCTCCTGCATTTTGGGGCGGTTGATTATCAATGCGAAGTATTTGTAAATGGATCCTTAGTAGGCACTCATCAAGGAGGGCTAACACCTTTCCATTTTGATATCACGTCCTATCTCTCTGAGAATAAACAAAAGCCCCACACACTTATTATGAAGGTTTGGGATCCTCCTTTCGATCAGAGTATTCCGAGAGGGAAGCAGACCACTAAAAAGTTTTTAGATGGGTGTAGTTATGAGAAAGTTCTTGGAATTTGGCAGACCGTGTGGTTGGAATTTGTATCCTGCCCCCACTTCAAAAGAGACGATTATTACATCAGACCTAATTTGGAGGAGCAACAGATTGCAACCACAATAACCATCGAGGGAAACTTATCTCCCCAGTTTGTAATCGAGGCCCAAGCATTCGATGGAGAAAAACCAATCAGCAATGTGAGCTTTGTTATGCCACAAGGCACTTTTGGAATTCCCGATATGAAAAACGAGATTATCCTCAAATTCAAGAAAGAAGAGATTGAATTATGGGGCCCGGATCATCCTAAATTATATCAAATGCATTTTCGACTTATAGATGGGGATGAGGAAGAGGAGCCGCTCATCGATGAATTGAGATGTAGCTTCGGATTTCGAACAATTGAATTCAAAGAAGGCAAATTCCATCTTAATGGGAATCCCCTTTACCTTAAACAAGCATTATATCAAGGATATTGGCCAAAGGGATTGTGGACCGCACCTTCCGATGAAAAAATTAAGCGGGATTTAGAACTCACCTTGGAGATGGGATATAATAGTTTAAGACTGCATCAAATAGTGGCGGAGCCCCGATTGCTTCATTGGGCGGACAAAATGGGGATCATTTTATGGGGAGAGATGGCCAACAGCTTTGGAAACGATGCCCGTGCCAAGGACAATTTCATTCAAGAATGGAGCGAAATCGTGAGAAGAGATCGGTGCCACCCCAGCATTGTAGTATGGAGCCCTCTCAATGAATCGTGGGGAACAGGTGATCTAACCAAGAACGAAAATCAAGAGTGGCTACGTTCGGTATATCATTGGACCAAAACGATGGATCCCACTAGGTTCGTAAATGATAATGATGGATGGGAGCATGTGTTAACCGATATTGCGACCATTCATAAATATTGCTATGCTGATGAGTTCGCAGAACAATTTCCCGAGGAAAAACCCGAGGATCTCGCAGAATTCCTTTCAAATGTAAAACCTTCGAGATTAACCTTCGCACCAGGTGCAAAATCAAGGGGAGAACCGGTTATGATCTCCGAATGGGGTGGATGGGGGATGAATTTAGATGACCCGGATATGGAGCCCAATAGGAAAAAAGCATGGGGGTATCAAGGAATCCTTTATGACACATTCGATGAGGTACTTGAACTTTATAAGAACTTCATTGAGGAACTTGTCAAGAGGAAGGAGTGGATCTGCGGCCATTGCTATACGGAATTTAATGATCAATATCAGGAGATGAATGGAATGTTGACCTTTGACCGTAGGGCTAAGGGAGATCTGTCAAAGCTAAAAAAGATCAATGATATGCTTTTTTATGAGTGAAAGTATGGAAGCAAAATCGTAACTAATTTTTTTTCTATATTCACTTCTGGAGTGATTTTAGGGTTTTTAAAATATTTTCTTCGGACTCCAAGGCATTTTCTGGTCTGGGATGTTCTTCATTGAAGACTTTGAGCTTCGATACGGGTTCTAGAGTGATAGGACTTTCGTCAATCTTCCCATCGGAGTTGCGAAATCTATCTAAGTTAAGGTTAAAATATTTTCCGAAAAACTCGTATGCGGCTTGTCTCTTAGAAGGGCCGTAATTATGAGTTTCATCTGGAAAATGGGCGTTCTCCACTTTATCTTCCGCATCATAGAAGCAGTATATATTTTTAATAAAGGGAAACTCAACTTTTGGAACAAATCTGGTCCAATCCGTCCCGACAGAAGTGATAAGCATCGGCCGCGGGGCAGCCATCGCGGCAATCTCCGCGTTATTTGTTTTATATTCCTTTCCTTTATGGATAGGGAGACCACTCTCGCAAACGCAACCCCCGAAAAAGAATGAAGACACCATTACTGTGGGGGCGGAAAACTTTACCCTTTCATCTATGGCCGTTAAGAGGAATGTTTGGGTACCGCCTCCAGATCCTCCGGTCATACCGAGCCTTTCGGGATCTCCCTTAGGGGAGGAAAGAAGAAAATCTAAAGACCTCGTGGAATTCCATGTTTGTAATGTACAGGCGGATGAAATTTTATGTTTTACTTGGGTACTATCTGCATAGCCAATCATATCCCATGTGAATACCCTTACTCCCATTCGGGCAAACATCGCGGAGAGAGTTTGATTGTCCTCCTTATAACGTTTATTCTTTAGATGGCCATGGGGTTTAAGTAAAAGCGGTAACGATTTGGGGGGATCCAATGGCTGATAAAGGCTACCCGTCACATAAAAACCCGGAATACTTTCGAAGTACACATTTTCAACCTTATACCCCTCATATTCCCGAGAACTATGGATCACCGGATGCAACGGGGTTTTCTCCGGAAGGGGATCCAAATTCGCACCCCTTAGAATTCCATTTCTGATTATTTCTTTGCGCTTTTCCCAAGCCTCTCTATTTGGGATGAGTTTGCTTATATTATCCAAATCGCTTTCTCCTTTTCCCAGAAACCGCTTAGATTCTTTCCATCTGTAAAATAAATCTGCTAATTTGCCCATAAAAATTCCTTATTTTCTTTAAGATCACTAAACAAAAAAAGCTGATGAAATTAGAAAAAATCCCCAAAGCAAGCAAACCAATGAGAAAAAATAACAAAGAAAAGAAAGAAAGAATGAAAAATAGAACCTAAAAAACGTTATTCCATTAATTGTATAGATAATAAAAAAATTCAAGATGTAATTTTAGAGCTAATGGTCGTGCTGACCAGCATCTTCCCTAGGAATACCATAACCTTTCCCGGAACGGGGACTGCAAGTACTTTCCCCTCCTTCTAGATCGCCGGATTTTAAAGTGTCTAAACATCCAGCAATGGACCCTGAAACGCCAACCATCACTTCAATTCCAAATTGATTGAAAAATTGGATGGCTCTCCGCCCCATTCCCCCGGCAATCATGACATCTATGCCCTGTTCATTCATAAATTTCGGGATCGCACCAGGTCTATGTCCCGGATTGGATACCTCTTCCTTTTTAGTTACTTTTCCATCAACTACATCTACAATAGTATAGGTCGGACACCTTCCGAAGTGCGCGGCTACCCGACCGTTGTCCGTAGCAATTCCATATTTTGTCATCGTATTTTTCTCCGTATTTTTTTTCTTTGTATATTCAATTTTGATTTCTTTTATCTAACATTTACGCATTTTAACTTTTTATCTTATTTTTGGCCCTCTTATTTAAAATTAAATTTGTTAATTAATTTCTCGGCAATCTTTGATATTTTCTGGGCAGAAGTCCCATTTTTCTTGTATTGATATATTGGCAACCCTTCCGCAATTGCATAGGGCCAATCATCATCCAAAGGAATTTCGCCCAAGAGTTCGATTTTTTCCTCTCTCAAGAATGTTTTGATTTCTTTGAGTGCCTCCGCCCACATATCACATTTATTGATAATCACACCCATGGGAGTATCAAAGTTCTTGATTACATTCATTACCCTTTGGGCATCGTGAAGTGCAGCCTTGCTAGGTTCAATTATGACAATCGCATAATCAATATCGGCGACCGCCGCAATTACCGGACACCCAATACCCGGCGGTCCGTCAATCATCACCAATTCTTTCTTTAAATCGTTTGCAACCTTGTCTGCATACTTTTTCATTTCTGTGACGAGCTTTCCGGAGGTTTGAGCACCAAGAATAGTCTCACCCGTGATTACAGGAAATCCGTATTCTGAAACAAGGTGGGAAACCGTTCCCGATTCAATGGGATAAATTTCAAAAGCCTCTTCCGGACACAAAAGATTACAAGCTCTACAACCTTCACATGCTATTTGGTCAACGATCGGAACTTTATTTCCCTTATCCCAAGAGAGGGCACCAAAATGACAGAATTCCTCATCGATACAACGCCGACAATGAACACATTTCTTTTCCAAGAATTTTGCTTTTTCCGTAGTTTTTACCTTGAATTCATCTTTCTTTTTACCCGTTGTTTGGAATAAAATCGCCAAGTTTGGCGCATCTACATCTGTATCGGCAGCAAGAAGATCAATGTCTTTTTCTGACAAACTGCACGCCAAAGAAGCCGTAATTGAAGTCTTTCCAACCCCGCCTTTACCACTTACAATTGCAATATGAACCATTTCGTTGTTTTTATCGCTACTCATTTGCAAGGACCTCCTTTTTTTCATTTTCCTCGACTAAACGTCCAATTTTATTAAAGATGTTTATAAAATCGTGTTTCGCGGGAAAATCCCTTTCATCTATGCTAAAAGGTATCCCTTTTGCATAATCCTCTATGATTATATTGGAAATAGGAATTTCTCCCAAAATCTCAGACCCATAATCCTCCGTTAACTTAAGGATTTCCTCTTTGTAATTGGTTAAATTGGCACGGTTCAAAATAACAGTGGCCTTTCGGTTAATGACCTCGATCAAATCTAAAATCCTTTTGAGATCATGCTGCCCAAAGGGAGTTGGTTCTGTAACCGCCACAATTGCATCCGCACTTTCTAAACTTTGCTCAACATCGCAATGGGCGCCCGGGGAGGTATCTATCACAAAATAATCGTATTTTTCCTCAGATTCGGAAGTTTTGTTCATATTATACGCTTTTTCCAGTATATCCTCCACTACAAGTACTGACACAGCCTCTCCTTCCATTAGTTCCCCTACAAGAAGATCCAGTTGTCCCTCATTGGCTTTTTTGTCATTATCAAGAATGTTACTTAAAAAATAACTATGACCAATTACCCGTTTTTGATCGGAAATTGCATCAGTCGGGCAAATTCTCAAACATGTTTCACATCCTGAGCACATATGTTCCATCACAGATGGAAGTTGGTCGCTAAATTGTAAGATTGCATGGCGGTAACAGGATTTTTGGCATTTCCCGCACCGAATACATTTTTCATCATCAAATTTTGGTGTAAATATCTCAACAGATTCTTTAATAACAGAATCCTCATTTAATTCTTTTCCGAGTAGAATATTAGTATTGGGATTTTCGGTGTCGCAATCAATTAAAAGTACCTTATTCCCGTTTTTGTACAGCTGGACAGCGATATTAGTAGCCATAAGCGTTTTTCCCGTACCGCCTTTTCCACCCGTAACTGCAATTTTTTTAACCATTTTTAACCCTTTTTTTGTCTTCTTTCTTTTTTATCTATATCGCTAATTTTTGGTTTGATTCATTGATTCTTTACTCACAAAATGAGTAGAAAAAAGGAGTGTAATCATGAATTTGAATATTTCTATAAATGAAACCATTAAGGATCAAGGATGAGGGAAACGGAAGTTACATTCGGCCCCTACCGCCGCCACCCATTCCTCGACCTCCACCGCCACCCATTCCTCGGCCTCCACCACCGCCACCGCGACCGCCGCCGCCACCCATTCCAAAGTGACTACCAACATTTGCCCCTTGTATTTCGGGTAGTTCTCCGGCGACATATAAATCTAAGAGAGCCTTCACATTTAGATTAGGCTGGCCTTGAGGATATCCATATGATTTGATTCCGGCTTGTGCCAATGCGTTTCCCGCATTTGGACCATAATTCCCGCCAATCACTATATTTACCCCCTCACTTGAAATAGTTTGAACTGCTAAGGGGCCAGCACCACCCATAGCCCGGTTTCCTGGGTTTTCAATTATCGTAACTTCATTAATTTCTTTATTACTCATCTTTACAATTGTGAAAAAAGGACATCTTCCAAACCGTGGGATAACCGGAGCATTCAGTCCCTCTTCATTTCCACTGGGTATTGCTATTATCTCATCTATATTCGACATACATTAATCACTTTCTGTTGTGTTCTTTTTAAATAAAATATGGTAAATTTATAACGAATTATATTATCATTATGAATTATTATTATAAAAAAAATTGGGATATAAAATGTTTAGACTAAAATTCATTGATTGCTTTTAGCCGTTGCACGATTAATATCCCAATTAAGTTATTGTATTTACCGATTTTTAGAAATGTCTATTCTTGATTCAATTTCTCTTTGAGTTTTTGAATCTCTGCTTCAAGTTGCTGCATATTTTTTTGTAAATATTCCTTCTCAGCCTCTAAATTTTGAAGCACAGCTTCATCATTGGGTTGTTGGTTATATACAGGTACAACATTCTGGGGTGGGGCAGTATAATTAACCGCGGGAACAAATCTTCTATATCCCC
>CAZEPC010000221.1:0-7920 GCA_964513765.1 uncultured archaeon | reverse complement strand
TATATTCTTATTCTTTTTCCTTGGTTTGGTTTCTTCTTGGTGGTGTGTCATCTTGGTGCTCTCGTCATTCTTTGTATTTTTATTGTTTTCGCTCATGTTATTTGCCTCCTTAGCGTGTCTCCTCATTTTGATTCTTGAACACGACCGTTCTCTCGATCATTGCGGGGATAAATTCATCTAAATCATCTTCCCGGCAGGGGATTTTATATTGGTTATGGACAAATAAATATCTCTGATCATCCCAATGAGAACTAAACATATTTCCCGAATTTCCTGGCGGAATCACGGTCAAAGGATGTGCCGGATCACCAAAATCAATGATATGTCTCCATGCCGGCCCCCCATAGACTAAAGCAGGGAAATCGCCAAAACTCACCGCATTATCCACACAATATTCCGAACCATCATAGGGATGTCCCACGGAATCGCCTGTGACTAAATCAATGGCTTGAAGAAAGGAGGGAAGCAACAATTTGAAGTTATGACCATAGATCCAGCTCGATCGATTGGTGGTGAGATTTCCCAGATTGTCTGCAATATGTATTACTCCTTTCCTAAATGCGTCGAGCATAATTTCCGAACCATTTTCCACGGTTGAGAGCGTGTTAATATCATCAAACCATGGATTATCCAAATCCTCTCGAACCATCCATTCCAAATATTGAATCGATGGGTAATGACCGCTTGAATTAGATTCCGTCCATTCATCCTCCCAAGTGGCCTCCTCCAGTGCTTTCAAGTAATACCGAAATATGGTTGGACCGATCAATTCCTTTCTCATTTCGGCGGGATGGGTTTCATTCCAATACATAAGTTCCTCATGAGCCTCTGCGAGATCCCCAATCAATTGGGCCTCATTTTGATTCAATACTTCTAATAGGGGTGGTACAAACGACTCGGCAGATACATCATGAACATCGGCCTGCAATTTACCCATTTCCTCTTTTGTTATATTCCAGGAGTCCTCCAATACATCGTTTATTCTCCTGCCCCGATAATTTCCCGGGGTCCAATCGTGACCCACCGAATAATTATAATCCTCGGCAGCTATGCTCCGATGGTTGGCAGATGCCAAATAACCTTGTTCGGGATTAATGGAATAGGGAATTTGATCCTCGGGGATCCAACCGACCCACTCTTGGCCAGTTCCATCACCCGGCTGAATAAACTTTCCGGTATATTTATCGGGATCTACATCCCCTTCCAGAGCCCTTACCGGGTGCAATCCCGGAATAAACATGGCAATATTATTATCTTTATCCCCGTAATTAATATTCATGGCGGGAACGGACCAATGATCAATCCCTTCTCTAAATTCAGAGAGATTTCTGGCACACATCATCTTATGAATGGCAGTAAACATATTTTTTCCTTCCGGAAATTCCTTTAAAGCAGCCCAACACATGGAAATAGGCATCTCTGTTGCACCCAATTCCATCTCGTCAGGATTCGATGTATCTAAGATAGAGCCAACTGCACCGAGACCGGCAGAATCGGTAATAATTGGTCCATGATCGGTGTTCCGGATTGTAATCTCCAAATCATCACCCCTCCGAACCTCAACAGTTTGCCTATCGGTTTTGATATTATGCCATTCCCCTTCATAGTAATATTGAGTTCCATCTTCATTCAGCGTTTCATAATAATAATCAACCAACGAATCGCTGGCAAAATTGGTAATACCCCAAGATAGTTGGTCATTAAACCCAATCACGATGGACGGAATACCCGGCAGGGTTACTCCATGCACATTCATATTGAACCGCATTCCCCTGGAGTTTTTTTCCATAGTTCCGTTTAACACTAAATGTACTTCATAAAACACCGAAGGTTGGATGATCAACAGATGAGGGTCGTTGCACACGATCGGCTTTCCGCTGGCTGTTCTATTTCCGTGTACCACCCAATTGTTACTTGCCTCCAAGGTTCCTTTGTTTAAATCCAAACCTAGGACATTGAAAAGCATTTCTTGAGCATCGCGAACATAATTGACCGAATTCATAAATTGAGATTCCGTATAAGGCATATTTCCCAAAAACTCATCCCCCATTTCTGGATCACTGGCATCAGAGGGAAATATAGAATTATTGTTGGGAATTATCGGATCCTCATATGGTAGAGCGCCTTTGGTATCGGGGAAAAGATCATTAAATGAGGCGTTCTCGTATGTAGCCCCGGCTTGTTCGATATAGGGGTTTAAACTTTGATTTAAGGAGGTAAAGTCCAAGTCTTTTGACTTCAATCCCATCGCAAAGGTAATAAGAGCATACACATAACCTGTGTCGTTCATGGTCCATGGTTCGGGTTCCGTATTAAGCAGCGTGTATGATAAGGGCAAATCGCCATCTTCTTTCATCTTACCGATGAGAAAATTTACTCCGTCGGCGAATCGCTGTAGTGTTCGATATTCCACCGATTGTTTTCCTAGTTCCATCACATCCTCGACGAGGTTTTCTCCTACCTTTGGAAGTCCCGTATATCTAAAATGAGCATCTATTTTGGAAATCGTCTGAGGATCCAATGGTTCTTCGGATCCTGGGAGACTGAGCATAGGAATGAGTTCGGCCAACCGACCGCTGGAAAACCTCCTTAAAATATCCATCTCGAATAATCGATCCTTGGCCATTGCATAACCTTCGGCGAAATATAAATCGTCAATTGTTTCGGCAAATATATGAGGCGTCCCGAATTCATCCCGAACCAGTGTGGTTGTTTTATTGAGGGAAGAATGGCTAATTTCCTCATATTCTTCAATTTCCCCATCATCCAGATGTTCATATACCCCATTGATTGGTTGAAAGAAGCTCCCTAAGGGAGGAGCAATATTTAACAGGGGCAATCCAAATAACAAAATAATGACACTGGAAATAAGGAGAGAAGAACCGAATTTGGCATATAATGCGTGAATTTTTTTCATAGTTATCACATATTGATAAACATTAATTTTCTTATTTCTAGTTTTTTCGTTCCAAATATAATAAAAAATGGAACGACCGTTTCATAATCAAAGAAAAATGAAACAATTTAAAAACATTGTTTTTTTCCTAAGAGTATGGGATCTTCCTCTGATAGGATAAGCAAAATATCCTCAATTATTCGGAAAAAAATTGCCCTTGAAATTTTTATTTTACTCTCGTGTAACCCCCGACTCTATGTATCTCAGATTAGTAGAATGCTCAATAAACCAAAATCAACCGTGTCGCGAAATTTAAGAAAAATGGAAAGAGCGGGCATACTAACTTCCGAGGATGAGGGACGCTTATACTACGAGATTCCAGAAAACTTAGGGCTACATCTAAAACCACTCTTGGAAAAAAGCATCCCGGAAGACCCCGAAGAAAAACGGATGTATTTTAAGGAAGCTCTTGATAGGATCAACACCCTCATTTATCTTCTAAAAAATTCATTCCGCTTTATTGATCCTGTTCTGAAAAAGCTCAATCATGCTTTTGAAAACAGATCAAAAATGTTTGAAGCAATTTTTCGGGAATTTTTCAGAGGAAAAGATAAAAAAGTCGATTTACAAGCTATGGTAATTCCCGAAGAGAATTTAGAGGCCTTTCAAAGATTGAATGCCGAATATACTGAAAAAGTGAAAAAACTTATGAAAAATTCAACCATAAATCAGCAGGAAGAAACCAACGAAAATATTGAGGAGAATTTTCTATTCTTTAGTACCCTTCTGCCCTTAAATATCTTATTTAAATGAATTTTTAAGAAAAAATGGCTATTTTTTCCCTTATTCACAAGAAAAATTTATTAATAGTCCAGTCAAAATAAAAATTGAACTCTTATTAAGCTGTGTTTCGAATTATATAATATAAGAAAGAAAGATCAACTAGGTAAAGAAAATGAGCACAAGAAAGAATTTTTACTCAATGGTCGTAGATCAATCAGGAGAAATAGCAAAAATTGATCTACCCTTAGAAGAAATCCCAAAACAGTTTGTAGAAAAGAATATCCTGGTTCTCATAGACTACAATCTAGGTAAAGTAGTAATGTGGATAGGTAATGGGACATCTAAGGAAAGGATTGAGGCAGGAAACACGTATATTGAAGAAGTTGTTAATCACGCCCAGGAAAGTTATAATTTAGCGTTGGAGCAAGTCATTGTTGGACAAGGACAAGAAACTCAAGAATTTAAGGATTTCATTAATGAATTAATTGGTACAGAATATTTTAAAAAAGAAGAAAAAAAGGCAGAAATGCCATCAAAGCCGAGCGCACCACAAGCCCCTCAGGCACCACAAGCCCCTCAAGCACCACAAAAGCAGGAGGGAGCACCAAGCACCGGAGTACAAAAACAAGAGGCAGAAAAACCAGAATTAAAAAAGCCCGGTCAAGTATCCAAGGCAACCAAGGCGGAAAAAGGAATTGTAAAAGAAAAAGAAGCCGAACAAGAATTAAAGAAGCCCGGCGAGGTTGTAGAAGGTAAAGGTAAAGGTAAAGAAAAGGCTAAGGACAAAAAGGGAAAAAAGAAAAAGGAAGAGGCAAAGAGAAAGAAAAAAGCAAAGAAAAAAAGGAAGAAAAAGAAAAAGAAGAAACCCAAAAAAGCAGCAATCACCGCCAGCGATAAAGAAAGGCGGCTTATTCAATCCCATATTGAAAGAGAGGACATGCAAGAGATAATTCAGCGAGATAAAAAAGCACCTTACGGAAAGGATCCTACCGGGAAATCTTATCTTATTGAACAGAAAGAAGGAACCATCGCATTCAGGGATGATATGGAACCATACTCGGAGGAACACGGATATTATAGGCAAGGATGGTTCTGGAAACTTTTCCCCTCAATCCTCATACCTCTCCTTCTCATTCTTCCTATGATTATAATTTCCCCCATTTTGGTTTATTCGGAAACAAATAGTAGCACCTATGCATTATATACTTTCCAACGACAATCGATTAGCCTGTTGTCCTATGTTGTAGTATCTTTTGTTTTCCTTCTCCTATCGCAAAAAATGCATAAAAAATTCCATAATTATGTGAAACCATGGGGAAAGAATCATAAGATAATTGCGGGATTTTTTGACGATTACTTTGATTACCTCAAATTTTCGAAGAAATTTTCAAAACATATGAATAGAACCAGGTACTTGGTGATTGGTCTTATTATCTCGACCGCAGTTTTTATTCCGAAATTAATCACATACTATACAACAAGATATGTATTTTGGATTGCCCCAGGAGAAAGTGTTGCTGCTCCTGCTTGGGTTAGTGTTCTTTATACCATGGAATACGTTGGACTGATTTTAGTTGCGGGAATGGTCATTTATTTCTTAATTTCAATTTTCGTGGGATTCATCATGGTGGGCAATCTCAAGATCAAAGATACCAATATGAAGATCACGAATTTTGGGAAAAATTTAGAAATGGTCAAAAACCGGGCAAGCTCGGGAGAGACTGGCGGATTAGGAGGGCAATTAAGCCTCTCTTATGAAGATGTTGAAGGGGAAAGTTATGAGGAAGTTCAAAACAGAAATCTCACGGTGAGTAAATTCCACCATAAATACCTCACAATTATTATAGGGGCAGTTGCGATTGTTTTTCTCATTAAAACACTTTTAGTTTCCATTATGGGAATTGATATTCCTCCGAACACGAATAGAAACTTTAACATCGTATTATCGGTTTGGAGCGGGGTGGTTTTATTGATGTTTATCATTCCCCAATATAAAATCCACAAAAATCTTAAAGATTTCAAGAAAAAGATAATAAAGGACTATGAACAGATCTCCAATAATTTAGGCTCGCTCTACACCGAATTATATGAGATTGATGAGGAAAATATACCCAATAAAAGTGATTTGGATAATACCAAAGACTTTTTGCTGGATGAGATAAACACGATCGAGGTCGAAAAAGAAGAAGTTAAACAAACGGAGAATTGGCCGACAATTTTCACCCGATTTATAAAAGAGGGATTGAGAGTTTCCGGAATTATAGTATTAATCCTCGCGGTATTGTATCCATTTCTCTATTATGGGGGAATTATTTCCACATTGGCTGGACTGTTCAATCTTTAATCACAATTTTTTATTATAACTATCTTCTTTCTTATTATAGATATTTTTTATTTTCTACTTTTTGCTTTCCGAATTTCCCGATAATATCCTTTATCTGGCCTATTTTAATTGGTTTTCCTATGACTTTGGAGATATCATATTTTTTAATTTCATCCCAGGAAATTTCGGCATCCCAACCTGTCACCACGATAATGGGAAGATTGGAATATTTTTCTTTGACAATTTTTGATAATTGCCAGCCATTCATTTCGGGCATCCCCAAATCGGTTATGAGAACATCAAAACTTTCATTTTTGAGGATATCAAGTGCCTTAGACCCGCTTTCGGCAACTATAAAATCTTGATTGAGATAGGAGAGGGTTTTTTTTATCACATCTCTAACCCGCTTTTCATCATCAACCCATAAGATTTTGGCCCTTTTGTGCATACATTGAGTTTCTTTATAATTTGATTCAGATAGTTCTTTATGATACGGAAGGGAAATTTGAAGGGTAGTTCCTTGACCCACCTCACTTTCAATAATATTTATTTCCCCTTGATGTTGTTTTATTATGGAATATGCCGCGCTTAAGCCAAGTCCTTTGCCCAAATCAAATCTCTTTGTGGTATAAAAAGGCTGAAAAAGCTTTTTCTTGGTCTGTTCATCCATCCCTTTCCCTGTATCCTTTATGATTGTCCTAACTTGTTGATCATTTATTGAGTATCGTGTCTTAAGGCAGATTTCCCCACCGTTAGGCATCGCTTGGATACTATTTTTCAGTATATTATAAAAAACACTTCTTAATTCTCCAGAGTTCCCTTTGACCGTGACTTTATCTCCTAAGTCTTTCTCAATCTCAATTTTATGTCCCTTTTTTTCTGGATAATTTTTCCATAAATGGCGGGTTTCCAAAATCGTCTCTTCCAAAATATCATTTACATTGAGTAGTTGATAATTTGCTTGTTTTTTTCTTTTACCCGAGATCCTTTGCAATTGTTTAATCCGGGATGCTGCGTCAAGCGCCGAGTTTTTTATCGTAGTGAGGTATTTTTTAAGATTAGGGGTTAAATTATTTTCAAATAATGCAAGTTCAATATTGCCTAAAATTCCTTGGAGGGCGTTATTAAAATCATGGGCAACGCCAGAGGCCACTTCGCCAATGGCACTAAGCCTTTCCTTTTCAAGTAGTGCCTCAGTAGCCTTTTTCTGCTCAGTAATGTCCGAAGTATAGCCATCGATAATAAAACTTCCGTCCGGAAACTTTCTAGAGATTCTGGCGTTCATTTTAAACCATCGAAGATTTCCGTTCATTCCTACCGCCCGATAAACAAAATCTTCGACACTTCCTTTTTTTCTAATCTGTTTAATGAATTCTTCCCGTCTTTTGGGATCATAGTATAAGTCTTTGGAGAGATCTTGAAAGTTCCTAATTGCCTCTTGAGGACTTCTCGCGCCCACCATTTTTGCCATTTGGGGATTTACTTCAAGAGCATGTCCCTCTGAATCAGTCCGGAAGATCCCAATGGGGGCCTTATTAAACAAATCCCGGTATTTTCTCTCACTTTCCTCCAATGCATCTTGCATTCTTTTTTCTTTGGTAAAATCATTGGTCACGGCTATGATCTTCTCAAGCTCCCCATTTTCATTATAAATTGAATCAAAGGAGCCCTTAATATAATGAATCTTTTTATCCTTATCTAAGGCTCGATATGTGGCTTCCACCCTGTCTATCTCATTTTTTAAACCTTTCTTCAAGAGCTTAAGTAATTCATCAACATCATCGGGATGAATTATTTCGAAAGCTGATTTATTCATCAACTCCTTTTGGGTGTATCCTAAAATCTGTTTATGGCTGGGATTCACAAACTCATATTCTGCGTGATTATTCATAATTGCAATCATTGAGCTAGTGGTCTT
>CAZEPC010000220.1:0-7929 GCA_964513765.1 uncultured archaeon | reverse complement strand
AATGGAGATACCTGGATTATCCCCGAGAATGTATCAGCTGTTGAATCAAATTACCTCCATTTTTAATTTAGAACCTAATTATTTAGATATGCCCGAGGATGAAAATGTGGTGATCCCAGGTATTATGAAATCGGAGGTATTTGAACCCTTTATCCGAAGAACGGCCAACAAAGAAGAAGAAGCCATAAAGAGGATAACTCAAAGGGTGGAATTGAGGGTGGTCTATGATTTATTCCTTTGTCCTACAAAGAGATTTTTAGAACTGACAGAACCGCATAAATATGTGGCTTCCAGAGAAGATGCGGACGGTAAAGTTCGGTACATGCCCCAGCTGAGCAATGAGACCCTAATTTTATTATATTTGGCACAAGTATCTTATCGTAGGGGATTTCTTTCAAAAGAACTAATTAATTGGATAGCAATGAATTTCGCGTTTATTATCTACATGGCAATTTTGAAATCAATCCTTTCGGAAGACAATATCTTCTATAATTTATTTTTGGATCTCAAAACAGAGGAAAAGATCCTCCCTTATCTTATGAAATTACTTTGCTTTCCGGAATATATTCGATTGGATAGAAACAAAATTCGTGATAGCCCTGTATATAGGAAGGAGTTATTTACATTCTTGGGTAGTAAAATAGAGGCGTTAGATGAATTGACCGCTTATTTAAGCGAAGAATTGGAATATTTGTTGGATAGAGATTAAAATTAGTACAGGATATTAACATAATAAAGTATTATAACATAAGAGAATGGAATGGAAGAGAAAACATCATTCTTGTTAAAAATAATAAATATGCAATCGGTGATATAGTAGATGGAAAAAAGTTCGTTTAGTCCAGAAGAAATGAAACAGAGATTTGAGAAATTCGGTATTATTTATTTAGAAGAAGATATTAAAGAGGAAATGGATGATTTAATCGGCTTAGAGGATAAAAAGGATTTGATGTCCGATTTCTTCTTGGCTTTGAAAAAATATCAAGATATTTCATCCAGTCTGGCTGAAGCAAAAATAACTCCCAATTTCACGATGTTGTTATACGGTCCACCTGGTACGGGAAAAACCGCTTTAACCAGAGCAATGTGCAGAAAATATTCCGTTCCGATCGGTTTAGTGGAAGCAGATAGATTAGTCTCTCCTCTTCTAGGGGATACCATTAAGAATATTCGTGGTGTCTTTGATTTAGCATCCGAGTTTGTCCGAAATAATGGTCCATTTGTTCTTTTCTTTGATGAGCTGGACGCGGTCACCGGTGAAAGGGCGAATGTTCATGAGGTCGGGGAAATAAAAAGGGCCGTAATCACTTTTCTCCAAGTATTGGATAAAGTAAATTATGAGGGGATTCCTTTGGCAATTTTCGGCGCCACAAACCACCAAAGTCAATTAGATTCGGCGGTTTGGCGAAGGTTCACCTATCATCTCAAATTTGATTTTCCCAATTTTATTGTGAGAAAAAATATTATTGAATCTTTTCTCGAACGAATAGAACAAGCAACCATCGGGATTGATCAAAGAATTGTTTCTAATCTTGAGGATGAATACCAATTTCTCTTGGATTTATATAATCAAAAGAAAGAAAAGCTGAATCGTGATCTAAACGATCAAGAGTATATTAATATGTTTAATAAACTGTATAACCAAGGAAAAGCTGATATTCTTTATGCAACGCAAGGTTATACCGGAGCGGATATTATGAGGGGTACCCGTGTTGCTTTATTGAAGGCCATCCAAAAATCAATGTTAGAGTATGAAGACTTTAAGAGCGCGCTAAGTCTAGTTGGCGGAACCAAAAAACATGTTATTCATGGAAAAAAGATGGCGGAAGTCGCGAATAATAAAGTTAAATCGAATAATTCATCATCGTTATCATCCATCTCAGAATCTGAAAAATCTGAAGAACAAGAAGAAGATGATTTAAGCGATTTAGACATTGATCTTTAGTGACAATCGTCTGTATCGTCCAAACTATTTATTAAGAAAAGGAATTGAAAAAAATGAGTTCACTAAAACATCAGATAATTCATATAAATCCAGATTCTATTCAGGTACTTTCCAAGATGCTTTCGGATGTTTCAAATCGTTATGAAACCTTAGAAAGGCGTTCAGAAGATCATCAAATATTAGAATCAGAGAAATCCCTGAAAAAGGACCTAAAAAAAGTACTTGATGGGTATTATAATGAATTTAAACTTGTAAAACAAGTTTTTAGTGAAGATGTTGAAGAAAAAGTAATTCAAGGCTTTTCGAAAATTGCCAATAAGGCAGAATGTAGAAAAATTGGGACCTCATTTCTGAATCAAACCTTTATTAATACTCCTATATACTCTTCTTCGATTATACCTTCTTTAACTCTTGATTATTGGTTAGGTATTCGGGAAAACTCATTAAAGGATGAGAAGATAAAACCAGTCCTTCAGAATTTGCAGAAATATTATCGTTCAAAGATGGATGAACGAATAAAACGGGAGTTAGAGAAAGTTCCCATAAATATTGATGAATCAATAAAAAACGAATATAAAAAGGCCTATTATAATAAGAGGATATCATTTCAAGAATTCTTGGATTTGAGCGAGAAAAGGAAAAAAAAATCAAAAGTTAGTAAAAAACAAGGCCAAAAAGGAAGATCCGATACCGAAAAAATCAGGAAAGATTTTGAGAAAGCTCTCGAAAAGAAAAAAATTACTCAGAAAAAGAGAAAACAAATGGATTCATTTGATAACTATGAACAATATTTCAATATGAATGAAAGGGAAATAAGAAGAGCTAAGCGTTCTGGAAAGATAAAGAAAAGGAAATATAAAAGAAATAGCCGTAGAAGGAAACATCATAGAAAAAAGAGTTCCACCAAGAAGAAAGATAAAGAGAATAAGAAATAAGAAATAAGAAACAAGAATTTGAGAAGAACATATAAAAGGATTAGATTATTGCTAAAAATCCTCCGATGCCACATTGGTGAAAAAAATGGAATCTTACATAACAATTAAAGAAAAAAAAATAAATCTCATAAAACCGATCTCATATATCCAAGGTGATTTTGAATTTAGCGAAATTCATAATTTATCCTATTGTTGGGTGGATTGGACTAAAAAAGCACTCAATCTTTTAAAATCACCATCTATATTATTTAATTCTTTAATTAATTCAAATGATATAATTGAATATTCAGAACTTGAAAAAAGATCCGAGAAAAAGGATAATCAAGAAAATAATTGGATTGAATTATGGAATCAAAATATTCAAAACTATAAGGAGATTATGAAATTTTCTAAGATATTTAATAATTTATTACGAATCAAACAATTGGTTGAAGAAAGAGAGCAGCTGGCCTCAGAAATAGATTCTCTCAAAGATGCTAAAAAAATATTGGAAAAAGCAACCGAACAAGATCTTTACTTGAGTAAAAAGAAGCATCTTAACAAACTGGAGGAAAACTTCTCCAATCTTCAGAATAAATTTGATATTAAAAAGGATGAATATGATACGTATAAAAATAGAGTAAATAAGTTCTCGGATAAAATAGATAAATTAAAAAATAATCTCCAAATTCTGAAAGAAAAACAAAGAGATCTTTTTAAAGAGACGAATGATATAACCAGGGCCATTGATGAAAAATATCCCCTACTTGACACTTACAGAAACAAGTTAATGAATTTGGATAAAAATAAGGAAGAAAATAAAGAAGATTATCAAAGAATTAAAAGGAAGCACGATGATATCCTTGAAGTGGTGGAACCTTGGAAAGAAAAAAGGCAAGAACTTATGAATCAAAGTAAGACCATTAAGAAAAAAGTTAGACAGATGCGAAAGCTTTTAAAAAAAGAAAAAAAACAAATCAGTCCCTTCCGAAAATCTTATTTAGAGAGTAAAAAAGAGTTTGAGAAAATTAAACGGGAATATAAAGCTTTAAAGGAACAAGTGGCAAAAGTAAGAGATGATTTAAAAAAAATTATCAAAGAGAATCAGATTGATCGTCGCAATTCTTCTGTTGAGAACTCTGGAAATATTGATGATTTAGAAAACAAATTAAATAATTTGGAATATACTTCAATCTACAGTGTAAATAATAAAATTGATCAAAATCAAGAACGAATCAATAAAATTAATATTAAATTAGATGAACTTTTTGGCACCATTAATAGAAATGAAATTCGTAATGAAATAGAAGAAAGAATGGGTAAAATAGAACAGAAACTGGCGAAAATCAAAACATTCCAAAAAAAATATTCAAAAAAAATGTCAAATAACCATTTCTTGAAGATTTTGCTTGAACGCCTTGAGAAATTTGAGAAAAATTTCAACTTTTTACTCAAAAAAATCGATATGAGAATGAAATCCTCAATGTCTTTAGATAAAAAATCTAAAAAAATTGAATTTCAAATGAATTTCTTACAAAAAACAAAAAAAATTGAAATTATGGAAGACCTAAGGAGAACTTCATTTGCATATTTCATAATGACTATGATTGTATCTTATTACAAGGCAAGTGGGTATTCAATTATTCCAATTAATAGTAAATTCTTACCCCACAAAATAACCACACAAAAGACTTTTACAAAGGCATTCAAATATTTAGAAACTGAGATAGAAAAAATAAATAAAAAGGAGGAAAATCAAATTCAGTTGATTGTTTTCCTTCACAAAAAATATGATGAAATTGAAACCCTTAATTGAGAGGTATAGAATATATAAAAGGATTGAATAAAATTGGTCGAAAGTACAACTAAAAGGCTGAGTCAATTATTACTTCAGAATCAAAAAGGCATGATAAAGGAACAGGAATTGATTAATTTCTGTGAATCGGAAGAAGAATTTAAGAAGGTAATTAAGCAAATTGTAAAGAATTTTGAGGATCTTGGGCTGTCCTTGGTGAGAACAACCTATAAAAACAAGAAATACTATGTGCTCACAAAACCTGGAAAGGATAGCAAAATATCTCCCAGTATGTATGGAATATTGGCAATGTTAATCTCCACATATAATGAATTGGGGGCGGATATTCCCTTGGTTAAGATTAAGCAAATCTTCAGAAATGTATGGGATGATATTGACCTTCTTATCGAGGAAGGTTATCTTAATATCAATCAGAAACGCGGAGAGGAGCATTTAGTAATTACTCCCTTGGCTAAAGCAAGTTTTAAGGATATTATCAAGGATTTGGATCTGAAGAGGATAATGGAAATGATCGAAAAAGAATGAAATAAAAAATAAAACAGAAAATTCAAAAAAAGGCTTAAAAAATCCAAAACCTTCATGGATATGATTGAATTTATTTTTTGGTATTACATAAGCATGATGGTGGCTTCGCCTTCTGTTACATTTACTCCATCCTGATTGGTAACTATTGTTTCAATAATTAGTAATTTCATTTTACCATCTTTTTTTACCACTTTATCGGTTACAGTGGCCGTGGCTGTAAGGGTATCATCAATAAATACTGGTTTTACAAATTTGCTATATTGATCCAAATAGAGAGCACCAGGTCCTGGAAGTTTCATCCCTAATACGGCGGAAATAAGTCCCGAACTAAACGCACCGTGCACCAATCGTTTTTTAAACATTGATTTTTTGGCGAATTCCTTATTTACATGGAGGGGATTAAAGTCCCCGGTTATCCCGGCAAACAAAGTCACATCTGCTTGCGTCGCCGTTTTAGTTATAGAGGCACTATCGCCAACTTCAAAATCCTCAAAATTTGCTGCTTCGATTTCACTCATTAACTTCATCACTTTTTTGATTATTTTTTTATTATTGTTTATTTCTTTCACTTGCTATTTTATTTTTTCTTTTTTAGGATTTTTGGCATTCCTCACATAGGGGGTTCTCTTCTGATACATAAGAACTTTCTCCACATTTATGACAGAATATAGGCATCTTTTCTGATGTAGAAGACCGAGAACAGGTACTACATAACCCTCCACAAGTAGAACAATGGGGAGCTTCGAGATTAATTTTCTCTAATTCTTCCCCGCAATAAATACAATATGCTTTCATTTCTTTGTCCTCAAAAATTTATCATGTTTATCATGTTTTCTAGTTAATAGAGCTCTTTTTACAATAAAAAAATATTTTAACAATCAAGAAATAATAATATTGTATAGAGTCTTGAAATTTTCGAAAAAGCAATATCAAACTCACTAAATATTATTTTTAACGGAAGAACTAGCCATGGTAAGAATAAATAAATCCGGTGAAGTATTTGTAAAGATCTTATATTGGGGCTGTGCTGGCTCTGGTAAAACTACTGCAGTAGATACTCTTTATCGGCTAACAAAAGAGCAATACACAGATGATGTGAAACCAACGGGTAATCTCACGAAGATTGCTATGGCCAGTGGATCCACACTCTATTTTGACAGAGGTATCTTTCAATCTAAAAAACAGGATAAGATATACTATCACGTTTATACCGTAGCCGGACAAAAAAGATTTTCTCCACTTAGAAAAAAAATCTTTATTGGTACTGATGGTATAATTTTCATGTTTGATGGACAAAGATCTCGAATGGAGGATAATATAGAATCCCTCAAGGAACTAAAAAAGGTGGCTGATAATAAATTAATAAGCCACATCCCATTTTTGGTGATGGTGAATAAGCAAGACTTACCCAATACTCTCACAAAAGCGGAAGTAGAGGAGGTTCTAAAGGAACAAGGTCTCTTTTACGATGTAGATCATCCTCTGTATGATTGGAACCCTATTGTATATGAAACGGTTGCTTTATATTCAAACCATCAGAAAGTTTACCAAGTATTTGCGGAAGCATGCAGGAGAACAAGTCTTTACCAAGCTTTGGGTGATGGAAAAGCACCAAAGAGAACCAAAGTAAAATTATCGAAAGATGTACCTGAATTATAAATGAACCCTATCAATAACCATTTATTTCTATTTTATTTTATATTTTTAGACCTTGTAATTAATTGATTTAGAATAATTGATTTGAGGCTTAAGTCTCTCATTCTCCTCTAATTAATGATTTAATTTCTAAATTTGGTTGTTCTAATTCCTTCTTCATCAAATGGTTTTTGTCATTTATTCCTTCCAATTTTCAAAAATTTAATTAATAATGGAGTGTTTTTGAATGTATATATTACGAAAGAGAGACTGGTGAAAAATGGTTAAATCCGGTTACAGTTATGTTTCAGAATCATTTCAAAAGCAAGATAAATCATATGATTCGAGTCAATGGCATAGATTAAAAGAGTTCCGAAGATATAATAGTGTTCAGCGTATAAAAAAGCCAACCAATATCAACAGAGCTCGAAGATTAGGTTATAAAGCAAAGCAAGGATTTGTTGTTGCAATTACTAAGGTTCGAAGAGGAACAATGCACAAAATCCGACCGAAACAAGGTCGTAAAAACGCAAATCTTGCGGTAAATAGAATCACAACCAAAAAGAATCTTCAATGGATGGCCGAAGAACGTGCAGCAAAGAAATTTAAAAATTTAGAAGTGTTAAATTCCTACAAAGTGGGTAGTGATGGCAAAAAACATTATTTTGAAATTATAATGGTTGATCCCGACCATCCCGTTATTAAAAGCGATCCTAAAATTAATTGGATTAATAGAAAGAATAATAGAGCCCGTGTTTTCAGAGGTTTAACCTCTAAGGGAAAGAAAACCAGGGGATTACACAAGAAGGGATTTGGTGCGGAAAAACAAAGACCTTCATTGAACAAGAAAAAGAATTTACATTAATACCTCCTTTTCTTTTTATTTCTAACAGGAAAATCAAGAAGGAAGTATTCTTTACTTTTTTATGCTCTTTTACTCTTTAGCTAGCTTACGATTAGAAAATCATTATAATTAATAAATAGCTTTCGTTGAATTCTTACAACAGAATATTACGATGAATAAATAAAATGTTTAATATTGAAAGAAAATGACTAAACTACCAGCTAAACCCGTAATTAAAATTCGGGTTGTA
>CAZEPC010000219.1:0-7932 GCA_964513765.1 uncultured archaeon | reverse complement strand
CTTTTAACCAAAGATTTAGCTTGTTTTATTATTTGGTCAAAATCATAACTAACTAACTTGCCCCTTGCATTTGTGGTACAACAATAGGCACACTGGTTGTTACATCCTTCTGATATTTGGATTATTGATTGTTTTCTATTACTCTTTTGAAATGGAGTTATGTAAGATTTATCTCTTTTAGATTTCGGAATCTTTGGTCTGTATTCAAAGAATCCCTTCTGCTCAATTAATCGGGCAAAATTACTTATATTATGAGGGTGGATAATACATCCATTAACTTTTTGTAGGATTTTCCTAATCTGTAAAAAGGTTTTTTTATCTATTTGTGGAAGACAACCCGTAATTATGATTCTCTTCTCTTTATTTTTTTTGACTATTTTCTTTATGAGATACATTAGTTTCATATGGGTTGAATGTTTAACCGCACATGTATTTATTATAATTATTTTTGCTGAATTTTTATCACTTTCTATATATCCTTCTTTTTCTAGAATTTTTTTAATTTTAGAAGAATCCCCACGATTAAATGTACATCCATAAGTTTGAATAGAAAACCGAAGGCTATTTGAATCTTTGTTCAAAATAAACACATTGTCTTTATTAATACTTGATATTTAATGATAAAAAGCGGTAAAAAAATATAAATTATCCTATTGTTGTTATTTTTCTTATTTTCACCCAAATTACTAAATCTTGAAAGTTTTTTCATCCCAAGGACAATAATTAGAAAAAGGAGGAAGCATTCGATTACAATAGGGACAAAAAACAGCATGGCATCCAGGTGTTTGGCATATATTAGTTCCTTTCCTAATAATCTCCTCACAAACAAGACATTTTCTGCCAATAGGAACCAGAATATCTTCTGTTATTCTTATTTGTGCCTTGTATTTATTTTGGTCGCTATTATCTCTAATTATTACCTTATAATTCTGGTTATTTTTTTTGGCCAATACTAATCTTCCATCATCAAAGACAATTCGAATAAAAAATTCAATTTGTTTCCCCACTTCCAAATCGTAAATATTTATTCCCCAGTTAATTGGGGTTATTTTGTTGGCCAAATAAGTTTCCCAATTCTTTCCTTTATCAGTAGAATATACTATAGTTAATTCATTTGGTTTATGTGGAAAATCTGGATGAATAAGAATTTGAAATTCTGCTGTGATTTTTTTTGAACCCATATTAAACACATTTTTCTATAGATCTATATTATTATTTTTCGAAAATAAAAGAAAAATTTTTCTCAAAGGGAGGTTTTTTATCTATCATTAGGTGAATCTTTTGGTAAAATGTGATTTCCCGGACTGTAAAGAAAAAATTGAATATCTTCCATTTAAATGTAAATATTGTGGTGGAACTTTTTGTAAAAAACATAGATTACCCGAAAATCATAATTGTTCATTTAATTTGAAAAACCCTAATGGTAAAAATACATTTAGTTCAGAGATTCCCTCTTCAATTTCAGAAAAAAAGCAAGATATGTATGAAAAATATGATCTAGAAGAATATGATGAAGAGGATTTGGATGAAGAGATGTTGAAATTTATCGAACAACAAGAAAGATTACACCAAAATCGTCAAAGTCATACCCAAAATAGGAGAAATCCTTCTAACCAGGGTTTTTCCATGAGTGATATTTTATCAAGAAGTAATAAAATCGTTGCGACATATTGGCTTATGGGGTTGAATTTATTGTTTTTTATTTTGCAATTTTTTTGGCCACAATATATTTTCTTAAATGTAATTAATTTCATTTTTAATTTCCAAATACAAACTCTCATAACTTCAATGTTTACTCCAGGTAGTATCATTTCTGTAATCTTTTCGTTACTTATCTTATATTGGACGGGTAAAATGATTGAAACTCAATTTGGACCGAAATTTCTTTTATTATTATACTTTATATCCGGGTTATTTGCTGCAACGTTTGGTTTATTCCTTCAATTTATTTTTCAATATATTCCAATATATCAAAATGCAATAACTATGTATTTTACCGCCCATAATGGAGTTACTACAGGTATTATCACATTTATTTGTTATTATATCGGTTTGGAGAGAGAAATGAGATTTTATTTGTTTTTCATACCAATAAGATTAAAGGCTAAATATATAATATGGTTTATGGCCGGTGTCTCTTTACTATGGGGATTATTAGGGCCTGATATTACCCAATTAGCATCAATTGTAGCTATTCCAGCTGCAAAAATGCTTTATAAAAACGTTAGATCAAGAACTGTGAGTCGCAATATGCGTTTTTTTTGAAATTTCCATATCCATATCCATTTTTATATCATTATTTTTTGCAATTGGAAGAACAAATTTAAAATCTAAAATTCAAATTTATTATATATTATGCCTAATTTTTATGGTGCTTATTTATACATTCCAAAAATTGGAGGTAAAATCATTTTACCACCCAAAGAAAAGGAAATTCACATTGGAAGGCAAGATATTAAAAACTCTGCTACTAAAACAATAGATGAACAGATCTCTTTGGATGTAATTTCTGGTAAAAGAAAAGATCAAAATGGTGCCTTTAAGAAAGAACAATTTATTATTTATCTTGAAAATGATGATTACTATATTGAAGATAAACGAAGTTCTAATGGAACATACATTGGAAAAAATAATCTTAAAGGTAAAGGAAAAAGAAAACTCCATCCTCAGGATGAAATTATTTTGCCCATTCAAAAACAGGGTAAACTTATGCAATTAAAATTATATTTTTACTTGGCAGAAAATCCTCAGAATATTCAACAAGGTTCAGATCAAAACTATGGAACACCTCAATATAAAAAATCCGCTGTTGATAATAGTGAAGATAATGAAGAGGCAAAATATATAGATCCAGATGAAATGAGGAAAATTCCGCTCGCTAAAAATAAAAGACCAAATGCAATTTACCAAGATCCTGAGAATCAAAGTTCCAGTAGTTTCATCGTAGTGGAAGAAAAAATCCCAATCCCAAAAAACGCGTTTTCAAAAAATTCGGGTTTAGATTTTTCCTGGGTGTTTAAATTGGAAAAAGAAGAAACATGGCACATTGGCTATGCTTTTTTCTTGTTATTTATAATGGTTTATCATACTGCAATTAATTTACGGCTTATTGAACTAATTTTCCTTGATGCAACCTTTGATCCAATTGTTTTTTTTGTGGATCCTATTCCTTTGGCAATATTGTTTGGAATCTCATTTATTATTCATGAACTTTCTCATTTAAATATGGGAAAACATTGTGGCTATCAAAGTAGGTTTTGTCTGACGAAAGATGGGGTTAAAGCAACAAAAAGGGCCGCATACATTGGCATTCCATTTGGGCTACCTGGAGCTGCCGTTTCGGTCGGTGTGGACCCAGAAAAAGATAATGATGATATGGGGAAAATTAAGGTTGCCGGTCCAAGCTCCAATTTGATATTTGGAGTCTTAATCTTTATAATTACATTGTTAATTCCAGGTAATTCTAATGCTGCATTTAAGTTCAAAATTTACTTGGTACAAGGGGCTTCCCTTAATTTCGTTTTAGGGGCATTTAACCTAATTCCCATTAAGGTTAAAGGATATGCTCTTGATGGAGAAAACATCATAAAATGGAATAAAAAATTATATCTTATTTTGGCTATTTTACTAATATTAGGAATCGTTGGAACAATATTATTTACGAATAATATATACAATGAATATAATATCTGGCTTGCAAGCCGATATTGAATTTTTTTTTTGCTTTTTGATTTACAAAAGCAAACCCCTTATCTTTTTGTAAAAAAATATTAGTTCTTTTATGACCAAATTTGATGGATTAATTCTAAATAAACGAGGAGGGTTTTGCGCATGTGTTGATATTTGTTGCTCCTCTACAAAATTTTGGTTTTTTAATAGATCAAGAGATCTTTTAGCGCTGCTTTTGGCAACATTTGAACTCCTGGCAATTTCAGAAAGATTTTTCCAAATAATATGTTCGGAATGTGATTCTTGAATATAGAGTTTTAGCATTGTTTCAAGAATTTTAATTTGAACAGTATCGCCAAATAAATCGGTTAAGAAAAATTTGTTTGCTTTTAATTTAACCAAAATAAGTCTAACTCTTTTTTATTTAAATCTTTAATATAGATTAACCCATCATCGGGAGAATAACCATCATAACGATCATAACCACAAAAATCATTCCTATTTGCCATTTTCCCTTCTTGTTTTTCTTTTCCTCTACTTCAAAATATTTATCACGACATTGATCGCTACAAAAATCTTGTCCTAAAGGGATTGCTTTACCACAGACTTGACAATGTTTATGTTCGCCCCATTTTCTTTGTTTAAGGGCATCTTTCCATGATTTGCTCTTTGATTTTCCCATCAAAATTCGCTTCCTATTAAAATAAAAACTTTCAGTCCAAAAAAATTTATTTATTTCAAGAAAACAAAAATTAGCTGAGCTTTGATTAAGAAAAATTAAAATAAGTGCAGGGAAAGGGATTCGAACCCTTGTATCTCTATAGAACCGGATCTTGAGTCCGGCGCCGTTAGTCCCTATCAGGAACACTGCGCCTTTCGCAGTTCTTTTAGGATTGACCAGCTTGGCTATCCCTGCAAAAAATTGTATTTTTTTATACTGTTTTATTAAAATGTACTTCTATTATATGGATGAATTAATGATTAATCTCTTAAAACTTTTGTTCCTATGTTAGCCTCATAATCCTTCTCAATCAGAATCTTTTTCAAATCTGACATTTTTTCTCCATTTATGAATCTTAATTCCATATTATTTCTTTTTAATAAATGGAATGAAACAGCATCAAAAATTCTGTATTCTCCTGGATCGGATTGATTTTTACTACCAGTTTGAAAGATGACTTTTTCTAATTCACTAATTGAAATTGAAACGTATTTTTTTGCATCTTTATACTTATTTGGATCCTTATTATACACACCATCAACGTCGGTTGAGATTAATACATCTGTGGCCCCAATTGCTTCAGCAACCTCCAAAGCAACACTTGTAGTACTTTGACCTGGGATAAATCCCCCAGACACAATTATACGATCAAAGATTGATAATGTTCTAACGTTTTCTACCCTCGTTATTGGTTCTGGATACGCTTTATCTCCCAAAGCAGTTATTAATAAAAGAGCGTTGATCCTAGAAACCCGAATTCCAAACATATCGCAGAGTGATTTTCCTGCATTTAGTTTCTCTGCGGCAGAAATATATTTTCTCGCCACTTTACCCCCACCAACAATTATCGCAACAATATTTTTGGTATTTTTTATTATTTCTGCAAATTGATTTATCTTATTTTCCCTCAATTCTAAATTTTCATCAAATAATAATGATCCACCAATTTTTAAAACAAATTTTTTTTCCATATTTATACATTATTTTTATCCCTAATAAGAAAATTTTTTTTCCTTTTCCCATTTTGGAAGCACATGACGATAACACCGAAAGAAGTTGAAATTTGGGTCCCTCATAGGATCTCGGGCTTTTTTCAAATGATGGATCCCGAAAAAGATTATGGGGCGGATAATTTAGAGCTAATTGGTTCAAGGGGTGGCGGTCCTGCTCTTGATTCTTTTATCAAAACAAAAATAAATTTATTAGAATACAACAATGATGTTTTAGATGAAAAAATTTCTCAATACTATAAATTAGAAGGTAGTAATTGTTATCTTATCATTAAAATTAATCAAAAAGATTCTTCCAGAGAGGCTTTAACCTCTAGATCAGTAGTAGAATATATGAAAGAGCTGATTCCTAAATCAAAATTAGAAAATAAAATAATTATGATTTCTCACGAATTTGACTTACCAATGGGATGTGGCTATGGCTCAAGCGGAGGTGGTGCTTTAGGCATATGTTATGGTCTGAATCTAATCTTTGACTTGGGTTTATCTCTTCAAGAATCTTCAAAATTTGCTCATATTGCAGAAGTTAAAAATCATACTGGATTGGGGACTGTAGGAGGTCAAGTTGTGGGTGGTTTATCAATCTCCATGAATCCGGGTTATCCTTTCAAGATGGATAAAATTCTCTTTGATACAAAGATCCGAGTTGTAGCGTGTTCATTTGGTATTGTCTCTACTAAAAAGGTTTTAACAAATATGACTTATAGAAAAATTATTCATAGATCTGGAAAAAAAGCCATGAAAAGGATGAAAAATGAATTTAGTGTAAAGAATTATATTGATGTATGTCAATCCTTTCTTCAAGATACCCGATTGTTGGATAAACTAAAATTGTTTAAAATGGAACAATTAATTCATGAATTAAATCAATTTCCTCTGCCCAAATCTTGCAATAATCGTCCTTTTGGGGCTAGCCTTAATCAGCTGGGTAAATCGGTATTTTGTATATGTGATAAACAAGTTTCCGAATCTGTTGTAAATATAATGAAAAAATATAATCCCAAAGTCTTGAAATGTCTGAAAATAAATCAAACTGGCCCAATTATAAAAAAAAATGACTTTTTTCCTTCTTAATTGTATCTAAATCGAAGATTTGCTGCGATTCCTCCCCAAGTCTTATATAGGGCCATACCTTCTTCGGTTTCGGTCGATAAAATCTCTATTTTGCTACCTTGATTCTTGGCCATCTCACCCATTTCTTTCAGAAGATCTTTTTGTCCGATATATTCAAAGTTACTTGACTGACACTCTGGACAATTTTCGTCACTAATTTTATCTTGATAATCTTCCAACTCCCGGGCATCAATAGTTTTTGTGGTTTCGTAACCACATTTCGAGCATTTTGAAGTCACCCTCAATTTGTCAATTTTATCTGAATACAAAAGTGTATCAACCGCACCTATCTCGAGTGCATATTTTACTTCCTTCTCCCCATAGGTGGCCAATCCATTTTCTTTAACAATAGCATCCATAAATTTTTTGTAAAGTTTTTTCTCTCTTACATATTTGAGATCCTCAATTTTGTCCTGGATTTTTATTACGGTTTCTCTAATTCCTTCTTCTCCAGAATAACTCACATCCACAAAATCTAAAATTTTTTCATCCAATCGGTAATCTAAGACTCCTTTTTTGGCGAATTTCTCTTTTGACATTCCCGCACCACTAATAAATATGCCTCTGAGATCTTCTATATCTAAAAAGATATTATTTGCATACTCGCCGATCCTCTTATAAAAGTTTTGGGCCCCTTCCTCAATTAATCTTTCTAACCTCCTTTGGGATTGACCTCCTGCATTATGTTTACTATGAATCCCCGAGGTCATGGTCTTTGCAATTTCTAAATGTGCCCCTCTTACCCATCCAATGGCGGCTTCCTTATTTTCTACATTAATAATTCCATACGTCCCTTTCTCTTCAATCATATCATAGAGGGGTTTTATATAAAATTCCGATGAGCAATAATATCTGAAAGTCTGGATTTCCTCGGGTGGTTCGAGATCATAGAGTTCACTTTTTTCTGTCCCAGGTCTGCCTTCTTCTGGAATTTGCCCAGCAAACATTACTAATCCATTTTCAGGGAATTCTTTATATAATCTGAGTCTTTCAATCAAGGATCTTATGCTACTCAAAACATTTTTTCTGTTATTTTTATCCTTAATGTTTGAACTTTCGCTAATTTCTTTTTCTAAATATCCAATTACATCATGAACTTTTTTTGATGGTGGAATTGTGAGAGTAATTAGAGCTGTATGAAATCCTTTTTTTTCTTTTAGAGTATCCAATTTTTTTTTGAAGAGATATCGGTCGTAATTTTGAGCCTCTTCATCTTTATTATAATTTGACATATAATCTATCATTCTTCTATCTATATTGTTTTTTTTCAAATAATTATAAAGAAAGATATTTTTTCAAATTTTTGATAAAAAAGCTAAAAGACTCAAAAGATTTTTTCTCAATGTGTTATTTAGATGAATATTAGAATTCTAAAAATAGATAAATGTGTCTAAGATGGATAACCGTAAACACAAAGAT
>CAZEPC010000218.1:0-7957 GCA_964513765.1 uncultured archaeon | reverse complement strand
GCCGAACTCTCTTCTCTTTTGGAGAAGTTTTGTTTTCAAGACCTCGAGAATACTGTTATATCTTTTATTGCCGATTAAATTGTTCATCTCATAGGGGTCCTTCTTCAAATCGTAGAGCTCATCCATATCCCGATCATTCCAGATATATTTATATCTCTCGGTGACAATCAGCCTCCCCAAATGTTTATGTACATGTCCGTGAGTTTGAACCATAAGTTCACTTCTCCAGTCTTTTCCCTCCCTTTTATTTTCTGCTAATTTTTTTCCCTCTCCATTCTCCGATTTTTGAAAAAATTGGGTTAGGCTTTTCCCGTCAGGAGAATGTTTAAAGTGAGTGTTTGCTAACTCTAAGAACGTCGGCACAATATCCAAATTGCTAACCAGTTGTTCATTAATTCTACCCCCTCTAATTTTATCCGGATATCTCATGATAAGGGGGATTCTTACCAATTCCTCAGAGAGTATGCCGTCTTTTTCGAATTGTCCGCCGTGCTCCCCTATAAGTGCTCCGTGGTCGTTTGTCCAACAAACTAAGGTATTTTTTTCCAAACCTAACTCCTTTAATGTATCCAAAATCATTCCGGCAGCTTGATCAATAAGTGATATTTGTGCGTAATGATACCGAATTATCTCTTGCCATTCTGGCCACGGTGCGGGATTAGGTGCAACAAAACCTCGCTTCGCCAAAATCTGCCATTTTTTGAAAATTTTCGGTTTGTTGTTTAAATTTTCCCGAAATGAAGGATGCTCTGGAAAATCAGATGGATTATAGAGATTGAGAAACTCCTTTGTGGCAAAGAACGGTTGATGAGGGCCCCAAAAATCTACGCGGAGGTGAAATGGCTTGGGGTCTTCTCGCTCTGATATTTTCCTCAAGGTCTCGCATGCTTGGTGGGCCAAAAAGAATGCTTCATGCGTCTCTTTTGGGGTGGATATCTCTCCTATTGCCCATCCAGAATGTGCTAAATAATTGGGTGTAATTGTTCTCCCTTCCTTATAACGGCAAAGCCAAGAAATTGGCCAACGCATCATATTTTTCTTTATTTTTACCCGGATCTCCGGGAGCTCTCTGTCAATTAAATATCTCTGGTATTCTTCTGTATCGTAGGGATTTCCATAGTCTTTGAGGCTAAATCCTTTACATCCGTGGTCCTTGGCAGTGCCTGGCCCTGCATGCCACTTTCCGTAATAATAGGTCTCATATCCTGCTTGTTTGAGCGCTTCTAAATAAGTCTCATGTGTGAATTTCTCTCTGACATCATTAATGAACTCACCGTGCTTGTGCGGATAAACTCCTGTGAGAATGCTTCTCCGGGCAGGACCACAAAGCGGACATATTGTGTATGCCCGTTCAAAGCTGATTCCTTCCTTTTTGAGCTGGTGGAAATTTGGTCTCTTAATCTCGGGTCCATATTGTTCTCCGTTATGTAAATAATGAACTTGGTGATCGTTCATTAAAAAAATAATATTTGGCGGGTTCAAATTAGTTTTCATCCTTTCTATTTCCAATTTTGGTCGATTTCGGGACCATCAGAACCAGAATCCCCATATAGATGATAATCACCGCAAAGAGAATGCGTTCCCATACCGAGAACGAGTAAAAACCGCTCACTCCCGCCTCGCCCCATTCTGGTCCGTACCATCCAAGATCATACCTTGGTTTAATAACCAATTCGGCATATCCATATGCAAAGCCCGCTAGGACCAATGGGATCCACCAAAGTGCAATATTTATTTTGACATATTTTTGGTTAATTTTGTCTTTTGCATTTTTCGTAGGAAGCCAATAGAAAAAGGCGGCTAAAAGGACTCCTATTGCACCTAAACCCGAGGTAAGTTCATGAAACTTGTCCCATCCTGGGATTTCGATGGTTCCATCCGGGATTAATCCGGTGAGTACAAATCCAATTCCGCCCAACAACAAGAAAAAACTCCCCAATTTTGTTTGGCCCTGGTTTTTTTCCAGAGTGAGCATTTGGGGATGAATATAGAATGTTATAATAAGGATCAAAATTCCTAATATAGTCAGCGCGATTTGAAAAAAGATATAGCCCACGGGATTTAATTCCGTATTTCCCAATCCGCTGATCGTTTCCCAAATATCGCTATATGGTTCTGGCGAATCTGAGGGCCATAAAAACCTGGCGATTAATAGGCTGATGAGGATTAAAAAGCTTGAAAGAGGGTAAATGTATTTTAAAATTGTGTTTTTCTTTAGCATATATGATCAAACAGCTATATCTTGGTATTTGGTCTATTTTTATTTTTTTATTTTTTTACTTTTTGGGCTCGGAACTTATGATTTAAACAAAATACATTTAAAAATGAAGACCGCGGAAGAGATAATAAGAACATGTTTGATAAGATATTGTTAGCAACAGATGGATCGGATACTGCGAAAGATGCTGCTCGTAGGGTAGCCGGAATCCAAAAGAAGTTTGACAGCACGGTGGTTATATTCCACGCCGAAAAGCATTACTACGTGCCCCAAGAAGAAACTCCTCGATCTTTTCCTTTTATTGATTTAGGTTTGATCAATGCCAATATGGTCAATGAAATGGAGGAAATGCAGCAAGCATTCAAAGTATGGGGCAAGAAAATGCTGAGAGAAACCGCCGAAATATTTGAAAAACAAGGCCTCGAGGTGGAAACCAGGCTAATCACTGATGAATCTCCCGTGGATTATGTCAAAGAGGTCACTAAAGACGGGGCCTATGACCTAGTTGCTGTGGGATGCAAGGGACACCATTCAAAGCTTAAAGAAATCTTTATGGGCTCCGTCGCGACAAAAATATCCAATAACGCCTATTGTGACGTACTAATTGTCCGATAGAATCTTTTGAAATGATTATTCATTTTTTAACTTTTTATTCATTTCCTGGTCTAATTGCTCCGAAACAATGAGATTATTTTCGCTACCAACCCAACGGCTAAGATAACTCCTAAAGTGATTGCTCCGCTTATAACAAAATAAAATAGATAAGTTGACTTTTCAGGTGACAAATACAAAAAGAAAGACTCGCCCATGCCCCACCCCGTAAATACAAATGCCAAGATGAATGATTTGGCCATGATACCCATGCGGGTTTTTAACGCATCGAATCTTTTTCCCTCATCTTTCATTTTCTTTCCTTGGGCTTTTTGCTCGTTTAAGGTTTTTAGCCATAAAACCATCGAACTTAGTCCCGCCCCGAGCATAAAACAAAATCCCGAAAATAAGGAGGGGGAGACCAGCGGACCATCTGGGAAAAGATATGTGATGGCGTAAATGATCCAAGAGGGGATGTACCAAACCAAACTGACCTTAAAAAAATACCAGAAGAGTTTAATCATTCCCATCATAAACCTAAAAGCGCCCTTGATGGATCCCATTTCTATTGCTTCATGAATGCTTTCATGGATCATATCCGACTTTTTTAAATAGGAGAAATATACAGAACGAAATAGGATTACCGGCTTCTTTAGTTTCGTTTTTAATTTAGATTCGCTTGCTTTCCTTAATTTGCTCCGTTTTTCTTCTGGCATATTTTTCAAAATAGAGTTGAACACGGAATATGCCCCTATTGCCGAAAATACCACCAACATAACAATTTCTTGGATTTCCATCTGCTTAATCTTGTTAAGAAAACAAATCGAAAAATATTTTTTGTTTTTGGATCTAAAATACAAAATCGCTATTCCCGGTTGAATTTCCCTTTCTTCTTTAAATACCAAAATTTTTAACTGATTTCTTTCATTTTTCAAATTAGACGTGCTTGCTCAATCTATTTCCGTTCAGACCCACATAATCATCTTAGTTTTCCTTGCATTATCCACAGTAATCAAGGCTTCGCTGGGTTTTGGAAATGCGCTTATTTTCATTTCTTTTGTATCCTATTATTTGGATGTGAAATATACAATCGTATTATGCACGATGTGGGGTGTTTTTATGGGCGTGTCTAATCTCATTAAGTATCGTTCCTACATAGATTGGACATATTCCTATAAATCTTGGATTCCAGCACTACCTGGTTGTATTTTGGGTTCGCTGCTCATTGTATCGGTCGATTCGAGTTTGATTGAATTGATTTTTGCCGGGTTCGTTATTGCGTATGTCCTTTATAAATTCTACAAACTAAATCAGAAGAAGAGAATGAAGAAGGTTCGGCAAAGATCCGTGAACTCCAGTACCAATCTCTCCATTCAACCCCCCAATGAATCTCAGCTTCAAAAGGAATCTGATGATTTGGGCAATTTTAATCGACTTAACTCGCTCCCGCCCCATATATTTTATCCGGGTTATTTTTCTTTTACATTTCTGGGGGGTTTGATTGCGGCGGCGGGCCCCATTAACATCATGCTCTTGGAAAAAAGAGGGTTTGAAAAAGAAGAATTTATCGCAAATTTCTCTGCGACCACAATTCCCTTTACATTCATTAGTTTAGGGATATATCTGGTAAACGGAATGTTCTCGATGGACTTCATGTGGCTTTGGTTATTGGGCTTTCCTATAATTTATGTGGCCACCAAACTGGGCTATTATATCACCGCCAACACCTCGGTAAAACGATTTAAACTCCTCGTGTTCATAATGCTTATTTTTATTTCCCTCAAAATGCTCATATCTTCGGCTTTTGTATTGTTTTAGGCGAATTCAGAAAAATCAAAATTAAAATGGAAGAAAAAAGGATATCTCGCTTTAAATCTTGATTTATCCGCGTTTATGTGCCTTCTTTAATTATTTTCGCTGTTTTTAATAATGCTGGAAAAATAGTCAATAGCCTTCTCCAAAACTAGTTCCCCTATCTCTTTAATTGGATGAAGTTTCCCGTTATCGATATTTTTTAATCCTTCCAGGCAATGCCATAATCCATATTTATCGTTCTTCTTGGTGCCCAAGGCTTTCGTATATTCTCCGTTGCGTATGAGAAATCCCCCCAATCCCCCAATTGGTGGCCAATTTTCCAAACCCTTTTCAAAGTCTTTCTCTAATACATTGTTCATCTCTTCTAACTTATCCCAATCCAATACATTCATAGCTGCAGCGATTGAATGTTCCATGTGGCTGGCGTGCCCTCCTGATGTTACCAGCTGGAAGAGCCAATATGCTTTTTCCTCAACTTCCTCTTCCGTTCCGTTTGGGATTAACCTTTCGGCAATTTTTTCCAATCCATTTGAGATCTCTCCAAATAATTGTTCTCCTGCGGTAGATATTATCTTTAGCTCTTTTAATCCCAGTTGTTGTTTCATATCCTTGGTATAATGTTTAAGATCGGCATTTCCTCCGTGACCAACTATGATCATAACCTTATCGGCCTGGAGTTTTAGTTCTCTTAATTCCTTTAGATGGAATTGTAAAAACGTTCCCACTTTATCCACGAATTGGGCCATAGGGAGATAGGAAGGTGCCCAATCCTTTGCCACATCCCCGACCCTGTCAGTCGTATACGGGATGTGTGCCACGTATCGGGATCCTGTTCTGAATTCTACCCGGTGTGCCACGTATTTGGGTGGAAGATCATCAATCATCCGCGGTAATGCTAATCCGTGTCCTTCATTTGGATTTCCCACTGTGAAAATAAGCCATTGTCCTTCACTTTCCCCAAAGGGTCCCCAATTACTCATTTTTCCTTTTAAGGGTATTCTGTTCTTTTTTTTGGTCATTTTTATTTCTCTCTGCTTTTCATTTAAGAATTAAAAATGTCTGTTGTTTATAGCTTTCATTGTTAAAGTTCTTATATTTTCTTTTTTTTTGAACATTCAAGAATGACTAAGAAAAGATTGTTGGATATTCGGGGCATTATCACAGTTTTAAATACCCCATTTACCAAAAATAATGAGATTGATGTGGATTCTTTACGGAAAAATGTTAATTATGCAATTGAATCGGATATTGCGGGCTTTTTAGTACCCGCAATGGCCAGCGAGGTGGGGAAATTATCCCGAAAAGAACGGGATTGTATAGTTAAAACCGTGGTTGATGAGGTCAACGGAAGGGTTCCAGTTATTGGGGGGAGCTCTGCTAAAAATCCAACGCAGCGGCTAGAAATTGCCAAGGGGATGGTAAATCTCGGGGTTGACGGGATCTTGGTTAATATTCCTTATGATAATAAAGAGGATTTCAAACAATCCATTCAGAGAGTTGCCAAAACGGATCCGCCCTTTTTGATGATCCAAGATTGGGATTTTTCTGGGTACGGGATCCCCACGGAAGTGATTGTGGAATTGTTCGAGGAAATTGAGGTATTTAAAGCTTTAAAGGTCGAGGTGGTTCCATCTGGAGTCAAATATACCGAGGTTCTTGATAAAACTAAGGGAAAACTACATGTGAGTGGTGGTTGGGCGGTTATGCAGATGATTGAGGCATATGAACGTGGTGTGCACGCCATAATGCCGACGGGAATGCATGAAATATATACTAAAATCTATTCTCTTTATCATAGTGGTGATGTTGGGGGCGCATCCACTCTTTTTAATCAATTGTTGCCAGTATTGGCCTTTTCTAATCAGCATCTAGATATTTCGGTCCATTTTTATAAGCGATTACTCCACAAACAGGGAATATACAGCACGGATAAGGTGAGAGAACCAATACTCCCCTTTGACGAAATTCATAAAATAATTGCTGATCAGCATATTAAGAGGGTAAAGGGCTTGATAAATCGCTTGGAATAGATGGGAGTGCTTAATTAATCGCTTGAAATAGATGGAAGAGGTTGATTAATCGCTTGCAATAGAAGTAAGATAAAGAATTATTTTATAGGTTTTTTATATTAGTAATATGGATGTTTCTCAAACTAATTCTTCCTCAAATATCAATGAAGCCCCCTATTTATTACATGACAAAGTTATAAACTGGTCCGCCGAATACCAAATCTTGGATGACCAAGAGCGAATTTTCGCCACGGATTACACCAGTTCGGGGGAGGTAACTAAATACCAAAACGAGTGGGCTAAGGTTAATAGTTCTTTGCAATACGCCGCTTTGGCATCTGTTGCCCTCCTCATTATTTCGATTATTGTTAATGTAGTGTTTCTTATTGTTATTTTCAGTATATCCCTATTTATGGAGCTAATATTTTTCGCTTACCTTTATTCAATCAAAGCTAAAAAATTGGTTATCATCTTTACCTCTAAACGCATTATATTCATCCCTACCTCATTCAAGAATCTTGAAGAATTCAATTCCATTGAAACCAAGGGAAAAGATATAAGATCGCTTCCTTGGACGGCAATTACTCGGTTCAAATATTTTGAAAAATCGGTACCATTATCCGGCGGGGAACCTGTTTTCGGTTTAAAGTTTTATTCGGAGGATTATTCAAATGAGATGCTTATTGCAATCCAAGACCTTAATCCCTTCCAGTTTGTGAAGTATGTGTTCGGTAATAATGCTTTATACAAATATTTGGAAGAACCTTTGCCCGATAAATATGCAAAAAAACTCTCTCCCGAATTACTCGATATTGCCGAATCTATTTATGATGGCAACTATGAACTCCAATCCAGATCCTTTCATTTTACCAATAATTCGGGCGATTCCTCTCTCATTTTGGATTTTGATTTTACCTATCCATATAAAGTAGAGATCTCTACAAGAAATACGGATGGCAGCTTTAACGATACATTTCATCTTTTTAATCCATTACTCAGATTGGGTTTGATTTCAAAAACAAAATCATTTCCGATTAAATATGAAAACAGGGAAATTTATAAAATGAAAAATACAGAGGGATGGTTCTTGAATTTGTTGCTCTCCTATTTTTTCGCCACACTTGTCCCGGAAGAGTTGGATGTATTTTATAGTTATAAAAGCAACATCCAACTCAAAAAATTGGATATTTCTTCTCCCGTCTTTTCGGGTTATCCCCTCGAAAAATTAGATGAAAAAGCCCTAAAGCGCAGTAAAAAACCAAGAGGCGTTCAATCAAATCGTTTCCACAATCAGATCCATAAATCAGATGATAAAGGGGAGATT
>CAZEPC010000217.1:0-7978 GCA_964513765.1 uncultured archaeon | reverse complement strand
ATTGTTATTTTTAGGAAAAGTTTTTTGTCGGATCAATAACTTGTAAAGTTAAGAATTTAAAAAAAATTATTCTATTTTTTCCCCAAACAATTGATGAGCTAGGGCAAATATAATACTTATTGGGATCGTTAAAGCTGCTAACAATGCTCCTTGCTGCAAGGCCCCCATAGTCGCCCAAGCGAAGAACGTACTGCTGGTCGCATCTGCAATATTTTGGGTAGCTGCAGACCATCCATTCACCACCTCGGGGTAACTGGCAATGAGCCCAGCATCAATCGAATTTGGTTGTAATACGCCAAACATCGGTAAGATTGCCAAGCATATAAAGGCAAAAATAACACTCCACATAACAAAGAAAATTGAGCTTAATATGGCATATTTTGGATTTTTAATCTGCCATCCAATTACAAAAGCCATCACCAAAATAGGTGCTAAATGAAGATACCAAGACTCAGTCCAACCTGCATCCAATTGTCCGAAAACACTTAATGGAGTATATGCCACTGTCCATATTCCTACGGCCTCATTAATAGAATTACCTTGAGCATAGGCGGTGAAAAAGTCCGCACTTTCCAAGAATGTACTATCTTCAAAACAAGACATGATGTAAATCACAATCATCATGAGAAAAACGCCTAAAAATCCTGCAAACATGGATTTATACCACATTTTCCTCACATCCAATTCAAGATATAATTGTTGGGAGATAAAACCAAAACGACCACCTTTTCTCTTAGCCTTTTTCTTCTTAGGACGCTTCACTTCTGCTGCGAGCTTATCACTGGCAGTCATTTCGTCTTCCAATTCTTCCTCTTCATCTTCCGTCATTGCGAGAAGATCTGCGGCACTAACTTCCTTTTTCTCTTTCTTTTTGGGTTTTGAAGGAGTTTTCCTTTTCCGCTTTTTAGGTTGTTTCTTCTTTCTTTTGGGTTTTTTCTTTTTAGCGGGTTGTTTCTTCTTTCTTTTGGGTTTTTTCTTTTTAGTGGGTTGCTTTTTTGGCTTCTTTTTTTCTTTTTTCTCTGGTTTGAAAAGTTTTGGTTGCTTCTTCTTTGATTTTGATTTCTTTTTCTTAGGTTTTTGTGTCTCTTTCTTTTCCGCCTTAAATAGTTTTGGCTGTTTTTTAGGTTTTTGAGGCTTTTTTTCTTTCTTTTCAGGTTTAAAGAGTTTAGGTTGTTTCTTTTTCGGTTTTGGCTTTTCTTTCTTTTCAGCCTTGAATAATTTGGGTTGCTTTTTTGGTTTTTTACTGGGTTTATCTTGATCTGGCTTAAATAATTTAGGTTTCTTACCAGGTTTTGGTTTATCTTTCTTTCCCGGTTTGAAAAGTTTCGGTTGCTTCTTTCCAGCAGATGCTGGCTTTGGAGATTTACCACCCGGCTTAAATAATTTAGGACCTTTCTTCTTTTGTCCGTCATCTGATTCATCTTTCCCCGGCTTAAAAAGTTTGGGTCCTTTTTTCTTTTTTTCGTTATCCTCTGGCATTTGCAATATCACTTATCTAACGTTTCTCTACCTATGTTATATTTTGCTTTTTAGTTAAATAAAATTTATTTTTTCTCTTTTTATCCTTTATTGTCGGAAATTATTTTACTAATCTCTTAATCATTATGTTTAAGAATCATGTCAAAAAATATTTATTGAGGACCGTGACGGAAGTAGAAGAGCGTATATTTTATTCCACGGGTTTATCATACACGTTAAAATGGGTGAGAAATCGACATATCAATAGCCTTCCGACGTCCTTAGGGCAGAACCTCCTCAAATACTATAATTTTCTCTGTTCTAACGAATATCCCGAGGAAGTTTTCAAAGATAAGAATATTACCAGATGTTCAAGTTTTAAAATAAAATATCTTAAAAGAAATGCCCGGAAAAAAATCTCGTTAAATTTAGTAAAGTATGGAATCGTGCAACTTATAAATCAGCGCAATAGACCCTCAGGAGTTTCTGAAGATATTCTAAAATTACCAGAGATGGCAAAAGTGTGGCATAAGATTTACAGCGCCACCATGGAAGACAGCGTTGGGCATGATCCCGTTTTGAGTAAAATTCTTGAGTTAAACAATTCTGCTCTGGCCACCGAGATCTCCGTTTGGTCTTCTCCCAGAGAATTCTTAAGAAGGGGCACGATCCCAGATAGTAATTTTAAATGCAAGGCAAGAGATTTGTTTACGGGGCATATAGATCTTCTATTGTATGATAATGAATTACAAAAACTCATTGTGGCCGATTACAAACCAGAAAACATGTTCTTAAAGAGTCTCCCGCAAGTTGCGATATACGGGCTGATGATGAAAAAAATATTAAATATAAAAAGCCTAAAATGCCTCTCATTTAGTCGGAGAAAGGCATGGTTATATGACCCGGAGATTTTAAGAACCGAAATTCCTAGGTATATCAGAAGAAACGGAAATCCAAAACTCTATTGGCAATGGATCCTAACTGGTTTAAAAAAATACTAAGGGGCGAGCTTTTTTTGGGAACTATTGCCTTGTTTTTATATTCCCAATATATATTGTTGGGGATCTACAAGCGTTAAATTCAAACAGATCTTTATTTATTTGACTTTTTATGGTTAATTTTCTTGTTTAAATGATCAAAATTAAAGAAATGGTGAATTTAATAAGGACCCAAGATTATCATGTCTTTCAAGAATCGCAGATTTTATCATAATGGAATTGTGTATGAATTTAAATGGGCAAAGATTGAGTATGTGACTAAAAATATGCCCCCATATTTAGCAGACCGAATCACCGATTACTTTGATTATATTAACTCCGATGATTTTCCCGATGATCTCTTCAATGATAAAAAGGTTCAGAGATGTTCAAATTTTCGGGTAAAATATTTAAAAAGAGGGGGCAGAGACAAAATCTCCCAAAAATTAATCAAGGAGAAAAAGGTTTTCCATGAAGATTTTGAAAATAATACCTATGATAAGAATATCCCCCCAATAGTCAAGGATATCATGGACAGTACAAGAGAACTTTTTTTTGAAACGATAACGAAGGGCTTTACGAAGCCCAACCATGATCAAGTTTTAACAAAATGTTTGCTTAACGTTGATAATGCCATAAGCGTTGAAACACCCGTTTGGACCCGAAAACAATCCACCCTACAAGATTTTATGTGTTCCCCAGAGGATGGGGATTTCAAGTTTCATTATTGCTATTCCCTCACAGGACATATTGATCTTTTGGTTTATGATGAACAGAACAGAGAAATTATTGTGGTAGATTATAAACCAGAGGGCCAATTTATCAAATCAATCCCTCAAGTTGGGGGCTATGGCTTAATTTTGAAAAGAATTTTAAATTTGGACAGCATAAAGTGTCTTTCCTTCAGAAAAGAGGATGCATGGTATTATGACCCGGAAGTTATACGAAAAGATATAGATGAAGAGATCTCCCAAACTAAACTTGCAAAAAGACCAAGATTAAAATGGCGTAGGATCCTTAAAGGTATCTAAATCAAGATCATTAAGATTGATATAAGCCTAATAGATGGATTAAGAGATAAGAAAAATAGATGGATTAAAAGAAGAGTAAAGAATAATGTTAAAATTAAAATGGCTCCAAAAAAATAAATAATGTAATTATTTATCTGAATCCGCCATATATTTATCTTCTTTTTTGGATTTCTTCTTTTTCTTTGGTAAGAAGCCAGATAAATCTTCTCGAAGATATTTAAATACAACTAATGTGGTTATTACGTTTATAGCTGCAACGAGTATCCAAATCCTAAATCCTTGCATGCCAATGTGGCGTACATATGCACCAACTAACGTGCCAATCATCAACAAACTGGCATAAATTACGCCCTTTTTTGCGAGTTCCCAATTGATATCCTTGAATATATCCGAGAATTTCTCTGATTGCAGCTCAACCATACTTATTAAGAAAAACACCAGCTCAATTTAAAAATTTTTGATTTGATCATTTAAGAATTAAAAGAGGGATGAAAATAGGGAATTTGACCTAACAATATCATTGCTACAAACTTTCCATGTATGAAATAAAATCCCTAATATTTTGGAAGAAATCTTTAGGCCTCTTCATCTTTTCTTCTTGCAAAAATCGATCTTTTAAGGTTTTTTCATGGAATTTATCCTCCACTTGTTCCATAATCAATCCGAAATCTTCCACTGCCTGCATAAAAAGATACGGTGATTCAACTTGTTCCCTAATCATTACCTTCAGAATTCTCTGGATTGGTTTTCTGATTTTTCTCTTTAAACCCCACGAAAACGTTTTACTCTTGGCTTCCTCAACTATCAAATTCATTTCAATATTCCAGATTCCAATGGCAATTTCTAAGGAGATTTGTTTGACTTCCTCATCCTGAGAATCAAGATTTTGATAGACCATCTCTTTTAAATCCTCATCGAATCCATTTTCTTTATCATAATACTCACTAAATACATATTTATCTCCGTTTAAAAGAGCAGAATGCATTATGTTGCTAATATGATGGGTATTTTGACTCTTTGCTTGGGTTAATTTTTCATACAGCTTAAAAAAGATTTGATTTATTGTTTCATGGGCTTGCTTTGCGAAAAATTCAAGTAAATCCCCTGCTATTTTGGATATCCGGGGGAATTGTACATATCTGCCAATAAGGCCATAATAAAGGTTAATATGGGTGGAGAAATAGTTGGGATAATATTCTGCATATTCCCGAAAAATTTCCAAAATAATCTCAAGCTCTTCCAAATCATGACATATTTTGGATGAAGAAGTTATAGTATTCATAATGATATGAATATGGTTTACCAATGTTGAAATCACAGGATAGGGAAGCTGATCCATGCATTTTTTACAAATAGCTTGGAATTCCTCTTTTTTTAGGAAGCCTTTTTCTAAGAGCTCTAAAGATTTTTGGTTTATTTCAGAACTTATATCAGGAAAAACTTCAACCAAAAAAATCAAAAGTTCTATTAAGTCCTTTTTTTTATTGTGTAAAATTGCCATTACGTCTTGTCTTACAAACAAATCCAATATCTGCAGAAGATTCAGGAGATTAGGGCCATAATCCTCTAAAATCTCCCTAATTTTCTTAATGAAAAACCTTTTTTGTTCTTTTTCTTTCGAATGGAGTTTTTGGGTTTCCAAATCCTTGACTTTCTTATTTAAATCCTTATTAGAAAAGTTCAGCTTATCTATCCCCTGAAATGTGCGTTCATAAAAATTATCTAGGATGTTATTTATTTTCAGAGTCTTTTCATAATTTTTATCTATAATATTAGGCAGATCTTTGCTCAGAAGTTCTAAGAATTGAAACAGTTCAAAAATAGATGTTTTAAATTCTTTATGATGCCGAAAATACTCCTTTAAGGATAAATGATCATCTCTAATTTTCTTAAATTCTTCTAAATAGGCAGTTATATCCTTTTTTAGGATTTTAAGAATTAAAAAATATAGTTTTTGATAATCTCCTTTTTCTCTTGCTCTTTTCCATTTACCTTTCAGGTTCATTCTAAATCCACTTCAATAAATTGCTAGAAATAATATGTTATCTTGATACAGGTTTTGATAGGCTTATTGATTGGTTGTTTATATATAGGTTTGAAATTGCTCGAAACTTTATTTCTTCGCTTTGAGTGTCTTCTTGAACTTTTTGTAAATTATCTTGTCCAAATATTCGCCTATAATCTGTGCCATTTCTTTAGCGACCCCTAATCTTTCCCCTTCGATAATTTCTAAGCTGTCATTTGGTTCGATTTCCTTCCTTAATCTCCTTCCCATTTCATTGTTCATCCAATCTAACACATCATATTTAATTTCTTCATAATCTGGAATCCTTAAACGGGGCCAAAGCTTCTTCATTTGTTGAAGTGAAAAGGAATAGAATTGGGTGAATAGATAAAATGGATTTGCATCAATTATTGCATCTGGATGGGTATCACACGATCTGTCGGTACAATCCTTCCCGCATTCTGCGCAAATTTTTCTATCAGAGAGTTCTGAGTGTTGTTTAATCTTTTCTATGGCTATTTTTTGATCTTTTTCCGACCAATATAGTTGAGTGGGATTTATATTTGTGGTCACGGACATCACTGAACTCACAATTTTTTTTTCAATCCAGTTGAGGGTTCTTAATTCCCTTGCCTTCCTAAACTCATCTTTTTTCTTTTCCAGCTTTTTCTTTGCTTCCTCTTTCTTCTGTTCTTTTTCTATTCTTCGCATTTCTTGATGATCTAGTAATCTTTGAACAATATCATAAGCGATAATATAACTTTTAGGGGATACCCAATTATCTGGGAGGCTTATATCTAGTTCATCTTGATATAAAGGACTAGGATTATCCTTTAACTCTTTCATTCCCATCTCTAGCGTTGTATTGAAAATTCGGGCAATCATAAAACCATTTACGAGGAATGGCTTGTTCTCTCCATCAAATACGGCTGCCAGTTCCTCTTGTCTGTTCATCAATCGCTTAATGACTAATTCCTCTATTTTTACTTTTACCCATGCATTTTCCTCGCTAGTATCTAAGATTTTTTTTACGGCTAAAAGGAATAATTGGTTATCTTCTTTTAACTTAATATAGGATTCGAGAACCCTCGCAATTTGGGTACATATTCTGGAGAAAAATACATAATAAATGAATTTAGCTAAATTTTGGTAAATATAAGACATATCAAATAGCATTATGTATCCTTGGGACCACTCTATCGGAAATTTTGGTATCAATTTTTCTTCAATCTTCACTTTTTTTATATAGAGCTCTTGAAGTTCCTCGAAATCAACTTGAGCTTGTTTGCAAGCATCTTTTATGTAGTCAATTTCATAACTTTTTTGCAATTCAAGCATTTCAAATAAGCTCCTTTGACTCAAGCAGATTTGCTGTTTTTTCATTTGATTGAGTTTTTGCTCAACTTTTTGGAAGATTCCATTCTTTTTATAAATTTTCTTAAAATCCATTTTTGTCAAGTGGAGGAATTTTGCGGCCTTTAGAAAAGAGTTACGATTAAAATTTTGGATTTCACAGAAAGTTGGGACATCATAAACACCATATCTCTGTAATAAGCTATATATTTCATCAAAGTCCTTTTCTAAAACATTTTGAATAAAATATACAAATTCATTGGGTCCTTTATAGGCATAATCTCGTAATTTTGAAGCAATAAAGGCGCTCATTTTCATTTCAAATTCATTATAGGTAATTTTTTGTTTATTTGCCTCTATGAATTTATCATAAATATCCGATTTAAGTCGGGTAGCTGCCCGATATGATTCCAAACCTCTTTGGGAAATAGGATATAAATTAAACCTGTAAGAAATGATTTCGTTAAGTATTTTTCTGAAGGGAAATGTTTCCATTTGAAGATCTTTGATGGAAGAAAATTCAAAATCTTTTTTCATTTTATTAAGCAACCGTGAAGCGGTATTCAACTCCACATATTGATCTCCTTTTTTTTCATTTACCAAGTCTTCTTCCAGATTAAAGGTGGTTTTCTTTAATTCTGCTGCCTCCTCTAAAATATCATCCTTCACATCAAATAAATAACCGGTTAGATATCCTATATGATCAAAGTAATGCATATAAGGATAATTATTCAAGGACTTAACTAAGTGAAGCTCTATTTTGTCTCTTAGATGGTAAAGGAATTCTTCATTATAGATATCCTTACCTTCAAGAAGGGCATCTAAGATTTCCTCTTCGTATTTTAATGCATGCTTTGATAATTCTAACTCATAGTGAATGGATTCACCAATTATGGTTCCGAGTTCATTAAAAAGGTCCTTTTTTTCCATTTTTTCCAATTTCGAAGTACTTTCTATATCGGAAAGCATAGAATCGGAATCTTGGGTTCGTATTCCTAAATTATGGTAGCAATGAACTGCACTTGAAGCAATTAGAAGATTAGTGAGTGAATTTTCCTGAGAGGAGAGCTGATACACTAATTTTTTATCGGCATCTCGTTTAAAATGCGAAATAATTTGGTAAGTTGTTTGGAAGAATCTCTTTGCACTTTCTT
>CAZEPC010000216.1:0-8011 GCA_964513765.1 uncultured archaeon | reverse complement strand
TTTTAGTCTCATTAAAGCCAGAGAGAATAGCTGGTAATTGTTCCTCTAGGTAATTGATGTAGAGTAAATCTCGCTTCTTGAGGAAATCAATCAATTCGCTGGTTAAGATCTCAAAATCTTTTTCCACGACATCTTTTTCTAAAAGGAAGCTAAGGGAGGCCAGATCATTGCGATCGGTGGCCTTCTCAATCTCGAACACAATTACAAAGATCTTCCTTCCTTTGATTTCATCAACGATTAAGTCCCCGGGTTTGCATCCCTCTGGTAAGCTTTTAGTTATTAATTCGTCCTGTGTGAATTCAATGTCTTCCGGATATATTCGTACGACTCTGGGATTAGAACCAACTTTTCCCTCCAATCCGGAAATCATGGAATTGTTTACAATAATATCTAGCATATTTGTATCAGCCCTTTTGTTATGTTTGTATATTTTTACTTTGCTAAGTTGAAATAAGAATTATTGGCTTATGATCTCAAAGCATTTGCTGGTAAAGACCTTGTTCTTATAATCAAATTTGAAATTGATTATAATTGTGATTTGTCTTTTTCTTAGATCTTAATTCCTATTTCAAAAAAATACACATAAAATCGCATAGTAATTGTGAGGTAAGTATTGCGGTATTCTTCTTTGTGTTTTTTATTTGGATCGTGGTTGGAATTTATTAAAGGAATCTTATCCTATCCTTCATCTGCGATTTTTATATGTAAAATTCTTTTTTAAATTCTTTTTTTGTCTTTTTGGTTTGTTATTATTTATTATTGAAAAGAATTTTCAGCTTTTTAATTTCGATAATTAGAGCAGGTTGGAACAATACTGTTCAAAATGGAATTTCACATTTTCTTCATTTTCAAAATTACTTACTTGCTCTAAATGTTCGAGGAGTTCATTTAATGCATCTTCTGCTTCTTCAATTGGAACATCTACCGTCTCATTCCAAAAGAGAGCACCAATAAATCCGTTTTTGCGACTCACAAAGAACATCTTATCTCCCAGATCAATTTTCATATGGGATGTATCTTGGGCATGGGTCTGCTGAAGAAAAGAAGTGATTGCAGAGAGAAAGCTCCCTTGAATCACGGCTTTATCATATTCGTCATCATCGCTTGCCTTTATGATGATGGGATGTCCGTTTTTATCATATAATGATATTGCCTTTGCCACTGAATTCCTCTTCACTAATTCCCCGGTTAAAGAGGTATATACTTGAGCAAATGCATCGGCCATTCCGTATCCTGTCTTTGCAGAGGTCTGTAATATTTTGAAATTTTCAAATTCATCAAGATCTAATTGTTGAATTACCTCTGCTCTGCCCACTTTATTGGGTAAATCGATTTTATTCGCTAAAATAATTAAATCGATATTATGTTTTTGGATTTGCGTTTTTAAGCTATGAAGTTCCTTTTTTGCCTCATCGAAACGCTTTTCATCAGCAACATCGACTACGAATACCACGACTTTTGCATCTGATAACTCATTATTCCATAGCTTTCGGAAATCCGTTTGACCTCCCATGTCAAAAAGAGAAATCCGAGTGCCTTGTACTTCTATGTTGGATTTCTTCTTTCCCATTGTTGGGGTGTGTTCTACAAACCTCCCAGTTTGCAGAAAACTGATTATTGTGCTCTTTCCAGACTTATCAAGCCCTAAAAACACAATCTTGTTCTTTGTTTTACGCTTTAGGAAACTAAATATTCCCATGTTTTAAAAATAATGATCTATTTCCAAATATTTTTACCAAAAACCGACAATTTGAAACATGGGGAAATAATAATGTTATATGGCACTCTTTTTATATATTTCCCACCAAATTGGGAAACTCATTAACCTTGTAGTGGCAAGAATGACAATGTATTGATTGCCCCATTTCCGTTTTTCTTCTTTTTTCGTTTTCTCAAATTTTTTTTGTTTTTGGTTTGTTCTTTTTCAAATTCCCGAAAATGGACTTAATTAGGTTTATCTAATAAAAAAGTTTATTTTAACTTCTTTGTACCAAGAAGCTTAATCAGATCACTAGTTGATTTTGTGTAGGCCCTCATCAATCCGCCCTTTCCCAATTTTTTTCCTCCATAATAACGGGTCACCACTACTATAAGGTTTATCAATTTTTGCATTTCCAGCACATATAGTATGCTTCCTCCTGCAGTTCCGTGTGGCTCTCCATCATCATTAGCCCTCTGAAATATTCCTTCCTCGGTCATTATTCTGTAGGCATATACATTATGTGTTGCATCGTTAAACTTATCCTTTATCCTTTTAAGAAAATCTTTTGCCTCTTTTTCAGTTTTCACGGGATAAATGGAGGCAATGAATTTGGAATTCTTTATCTTCAAGGGGTAGGATTGTCCCGCTTGTTTGATTGTTTTTTGTTTCTTCTTTTTGGATTTTTTCATAAATTATTCCCTTCTGTCCAATGGGAGCTAGTATTTTTCGTTTTATGATTCTTCAAAATACCAAATGCCCCTTTATCAAAATCTTTTTAGGATTCAGCACATATTAAATTTTAGTAAATGCCCTCCATATTTGAATTTTCTCTGTTTTACTCGGGAAAATTACTCTCTTTCGTTTTTTCCCTTTATCTGGCCTGGTGGTGTTATCATAAGTATCAATATTGGAAGTATAAGCCTTTACTCGCATTCTCCATTTCGGTATTCATCTTCGGGATCGGGAATATATGTTCCTTCATTGGTCAAACACGTTCCTCGGAGGCATACGATCTTTCTCTACTGCTTTTGATCTTGGCCGATGTAGCTTATTATATGTCTGTTTATGGGATGATATGGGGCATCTTCTATTCTAGGACGATCCACTCTTGGTCTCGGTTGGTTATTTATGCGGTTATATATGGAATGGGCTTAAGTTTGGTTTTTTCCAAAAGTTATTTTAATATTGTTTTCAAAAATGGGATATGGGTACGAAATCCTCATGGGACTGTGTTAATTGTGATCGAATGGCTTTCTGATATACCCTTTATTGATTTATTCTTTCTCTTGTTTATGAAAACCCGAAGCCAATCGTTGAATCAAAGAACTAAGGACAAATTCAAATTTATTTACATCATGATCATTATTTTTCTGTCATTCTCGCTATATAGGTTCTTTTTCTTTTCGAGTTCCTCCAATCTTATCGTCATGAGTATTGACCAATTGCTTATGTTAACTTCATTCATTATAATCTTCGGTATCTTCTTACGGAAACCCTTAATATTTGCCCTTAGTCCATCAGAACTGTTGGAACTCCATATTCTTAGAAAAAATGAAGAAAAAATTCCTGTTTTTTCCCATAGTTTTTCTGCAAACAATAGGAATTCGGCAAATCTCAAGAAAAATGATAAGCAAAATCGTTCTAGTATTGATAATCAAGAAAATGGGGGGAATACGCATCAAATTTTACCCTATATCATAATTTCAGTTATGGATCTCTTGAAAGAAGCAACCGAATCTGAACAAAGGGATGAAAACATAAAGCAAATAAAATATGGAGATACTTTTATTAATATTGAATACTCGGAACATTATATCGCCCTTCTTCTCACAAAAAATTTGGATTTTCTTTATAATTTTGCCTTAAGAAAAATGCTAAAAGATGTAGAGCAGAAATATTCTGAAAATATTTCGGATGATGGAACCTCTGGTAGTGAGGAAGTTGGAAAAACTCTCTTTTACGCTCTTCTTGAAGAAAATTTTTCCTTCTCCTTCCAAAAAGATGGACAGGACATAGATCGAGAAACAAATCAAGGGGAGGCTTTTTGAAATGAGCTTGCTGTCAATTGGGTTTAAGATTGGATCATGGGTGATGCTCTCATTCTTCACCCTGGCCTTTGTTGTCTTGTTGCGAAAATCAATAAGACTAAATTTTGATATTTTGAAAAGAATTTCCTTTGGTTTTTTTAATTTGACAATTGGTGCAATTTTTGATATCCTTGCAAGATTTTCCTCCCAACAATCTCGTACTTTTGCAAAAAAAATGATTCAATTGAATACATTCTTTGATTTTATTGGATCTTTTATTATTCTAATAACTTTAACACGATTGCTTAAACAAATTTCCTTGGTTTGGCTCACCATTATTTGCTTTTGTTTCGGAGGGGTGTTAGGAACAATTTTCTTTGATGTAAGTTTTCAAATTTCCTATTCCCACACCTTAGGGTATTGGACAGCATACCAAATTTCCTCATTTTTTACGGTTTTAAACATCGCAATCACCATCATATTTTTTCTGATATTTTTTATATTATTCAGGCGATTACGGTCTCTAAATCTGGAAAAATCGAAATTGGTATATTGGTGCTTGATTTTGGCCCCGTTTTTTGTCTTCATTGGGTTTTTACGTGTGTTTTTTATACCCCTTGAGATTTCTTTTACCTTGTTGGAAATTTTCTTTTCTCTGTCGCTTTTTATGCTTTTTATTGCTTTTTTTAAAGATCCTTTGTCTTTTTCATTATTGAAAGGACGTATTGAAGAAATCCTAATTGCGAGAAATGATCTGGGGAATGTTCCGGTTGCTCATTATTCAACTAATATTTCCAAGAAAGACTACGGCATCAAAGCGGCAGCGTATCAAAGTATTGCCATGAGCTTAGCAGGACTTTTAGAAAATGAAGTGAATATGAAAAAGCTAAGAAAGTTACAATTTGTCTATTTTGAAGATTACAATCTCCATATTTTTACTTATAAACAATTGACGGGTTATCTTTTTTTTAGAGGGGATATTGAGCGTTATAAGGCGGGCTTTAAACAGCTGGTGAAGGTGGTTCATTCAAAAATTTTCAAGACTAAAAATCAGAAAACTCAAGAAACTTTTGAAAAAAAAGTAATCAGGGAAAAACAAGAAACTCAAGAAACTCAAGAAACTCAAGAAAAAACTGGCTCACATTCCTCCGCGAGTTCTGATACCCAAATGCTTTCGGAAAAGATCTTCAAAGGATTAATTGAAGAGATATTCCGAAGATAAAGCGAATTATTATTCGCAATCCTGTTATGTGTGTATATTCACTTGTCCAGAATTGCTTTTTTGCGAAAAGTTTTCTTGAATAATGTTGTCCAACAAATCCTTGAATGCTCTTTGGACATGTTCTCCAGTTTTTGCGGAAGTCTCATAAAATCCATCCGCATTGAGCTGTTCGGCGACTCTCTCTCCTTGCTCCCTTTTGACCTTTTTATAGGGAGTTAAGTCATTTTTATTTCCCAGAATTACGAATTTAGCATTTGGGAGGGAGAATGTTTTAAAATCATTGTAAATCTGCTTTTGAAGTTTTGCTAAGGTATTTGGCCTGGTGATATCATACACCATTATGGCCCCGAAGGTGCCATTGAGATACATATTTCTTATTAAATCATACCGCTCATTCCCGCCAATATCCCAGATAATGAACTTGTACAATTTCTCACCTCTCCGAATGTCCTTTCCGTACATGTTAGCTCCGATAGTGCCTCGATAATCTTGGGCAAACTTATGGTGGATGAATTGGTTAATAAGAGAGGTTTTTCCCACGGAGGATGCCCCTAATAATACTATTTTATATGATGTGATCATTTGTTCCTCACTTTCTTGTGTGTCGTTCATTTTTGTTTACACAACCATCATATTTGTAAGATCATTTTTGGAAAATTTGTATAATATTTTTAAAAATGTTTATTGAAACCTATAATGCTAAATCGAAACTGGAATTTGGTTTATTTTTCTTCTAAATATTCTTGTTTTTGGCGATTTGAGACAAGATCCAATTTAAGTGAATATTCTTAATAATATAATAAAATATATACTGCAATTTATTTGGTTTGCTTATAGAATAGAAGTATTTTCGTTGTTTTTGTAAAAAAATATAATTTAGGGTTTTAGCTCATATCGATTTTTTCATTATAAAGTTCCATTTTCAATATCAATCAAGTAAATGAACCCTTTAGTCGGTTCCCCCATGATATAAGAATTCATTATGTCGTGAAACTCTGATATCCGGGTAAACCCGAACTTCTCGTAAAATTGAAATGTGCTTAGGGGATCAGTATATACTGCAACTCTTTTGGCATTTTTAGATTTTGCGTGGGATATAAATTCCTTCATTATCTTTTTTCCTAAGCCTTGTCCTCGATAATCCGCATCAATAATGAATAATTCAATGATTGCGTCGTAAGAAGGAGTATGTTTCATAATTCTAATTTGGGATTTTACAATTTTCTTGACAAGGCGTTTTCGGTTTTTAATGTTTCCGTATTTCCCTGATTTTGAGTCCCTCCAAATACCACATAATCCCTTTAATGCTTGGTATTTTTGTTTTAACCCAAATTGAGATTTGATCTGCCCGAAAAAAAGCCCGATTACGCGTTCTTTATCAGTTAAAATTTTAGCCCACGTGGTTCCAAGTAAAGAGAGTTGAACATATGCTCTCATTAGTTTAGGCAAGTTGTCTTCACTCGTTATTGAAGAGAAGATTGGCCATGCTTCCGCCGCCAGCTCTGCAAGCCGTTCTATATCTGATTCCTTAAAATCTCTTATTGATATGTTCTCGGACACAGTTTGTTTTAAAACGTGGTAATTTTAAAAGTTTATCTGTGAAAAAAACCGAAATAATAGATTAGAGATAGTTTTTGTGATTTCGAGTGTGCCTTTATGATTTCGTGGGGATCTGCCTTTATGATTTCGTGGGGATCTGCCTATTATGATTATAAAGAGGAAAAAAAGTATTTTCTTAATATTGATTAAAGTCCTCAATTATATTAAGTAAATACAATTTATCGAGGGTGTAATGATCATGACCTTCATATTTTACCAATTCAACATCTCCTCCGAGTTCATTTAAATTATTCACCGTTCTTTCTGCATTAAACTTATACATTACTATGTCGTCTTCTGTCCCATGATGAATATATAGCTGTGCTTGGGGTGCCCAGCCGTCAGAAAGATCATTTTGCGCAAACTTACTAATTAATTTATTTCTATCTTCAATGAAATATCTAATTGCATGCGAAGGCCTATCTGTGGGTCGATCTAAAAGTATATCTGATTGATTTTTTACCTCAAATTTGAATATCTTATTCGTATCTAAGGGTTTATCATCGGTATATCGATTGATGGCATAGGTAGCCCATAGTAATTCATCTAAATCTCCTCCCCAATCCCGGATATCGAGTGGGGCCAAACTTAATAAGATTTTACTATAGAATCGAGTGGTTGAAAATGAGGCCAGGGGTGCATTTGCAGTGAGCGATATTTCTTCTTGATAATTGCTTTCAATAAGTTTTTGTGTTGCTAAAGATGCTGCACCTCCTTCCGACCAACCAGAAAGAAACAATTTACTGTCTAATTCTATGTCTAAATCCGCACAAAATGCTTTCGTTGCCAGTATCATATCTACGGATTGTTCTGCCAGTCTATCATTTACAGAATATGTGTGCTCATAGGAATCCGATACTCCATAACCGATGTAGTCCGGGAGGCTAACCAGATATCCATAGGATCCCAAATAATTACCAAACAATCTTGATTCATATTGTGCATATTGTGATTCTGGGGAGTTTCCCTCATATAAGGAAGGTGCGTCCAAAGAACTTTCTCCAGAGGGTTCGGGAAATGGGAATAAAGTTCCATGGTGGTATTGTAAATGGCTCAGTTGTCCATCTTTTTGAGGCACGATGATTAAACCTGAGAGGGTTACTATTTCATATAGAAAAATTGAACTATAGTTGATTCTGTATAAATTGATGTCGTATTTGGGTATTTCGCTTATATTTCCCTCATTCTCGTCTGTCTCGGGGAATAATCCATTTATTTCACTATATTCAATAGTTTTTATAAATTCATACCCTAGCAACTCTCCTCTTTCGTCTTTTTTTGAATTCGCATACTCGGAATAGGGATCATAGCTGGTATCAACATTAATGAACGCAAATCTTTCTATCCCAAAAGCCGAGATTGTGAGTAATATTACTAAAAGTGTGATTTTGACTTTCTTCTTCATTATCTATTCCAAGATGTAGATTAGCTCATATGGAATAAAAAGATTACGGATAAAAT
>CAZEPC010000215.1:0-8036 GCA_964513765.1 uncultured archaeon | reverse complement strand
AGATATGCCTAACAGCCAACGCTTAGCGGACTCGTAGGAATCCCCGTCCTTTAGGGCGGGGAGGCTTCAATTCCCTCTTCTGAAGATGCAAAGGATGAGTTAAGGAAATCAACAAGTGAAAATCATGAGTGAAGATAATAGAAGAAATAAAATAAATTCGGAAGATGCTCGCAAGCTAAAAGATGCCGATAACATAAGGCTAGAAGAAAAGGATAATGTGGGTACCCCCTCGGGAGATTTTAAATATCAAAATGTCCATGAATTAAGGGAGGCTGCATATGACTATCTAACATCCCATAAGGTTGAAGGAACCCGGTGGGATAAGGATTACTATTTCTTCAAACCCGCCAATACGAAATACGGGTCCCACCAGTGGCTCTGGGACTCCGGTTTTCATATGATCCTCTGGGCATACGAAAAACCTGAGAATTCAATCAGAGATTTACGGACTATGCTAAAGTTTCAGCAACCAAATGGGTTCATCCCAGAAATGATTTATTGGACTGAAAAAGACTGGCCAAATAAAGTTATGGATTGTTTCTTTGGGTATTCTAATTCAAAATATACTGATATAAGCCAGATGCCTATGTTGGGTTATTCTCTTCGTGCAATATGGAAAAATACCAAAGATGAGGCGGTATTAAAGGAATTTCTACCGAAATTAGTGGAATATTTAAAATGGTGGGACAATGAACGGGATCCCGATGATGATGGATTACTTTCAATAATTCATCCATGGGAGTCAGGATTGGATGCCAGCCCTCTCTATGACCCTGCCCATGGTGTACATGATCCCGGCTTCTGGGCCCTCTATCCTAAATTTCTATTTTTACTTTTCAAATACCAACATAAGGCCAAATGGAATATCAAGAAGATCCTAAAAAGAGGGTGGTTTAATTTCGAGGATGTCGGTGTATGTGCGGTTTATGCAGATAATTGGGATGTGTTGGGAACATTGGCTGGTGATCTGGGCGATAAACACACCGAAGAATTTTGTCACTTGAAATCCAAAGAGTATCAAATTAAAATAATCGAGAAATGTTGGGATGATAAGGCCCAGCAGTTTGTGTCCTATTATCATCAGAAAGACAAGGAACTGGTGAGCGAAATTGAAACCATTCAATCTCTTTTTCCCCTATTATTCAGGGAATTACCAAAAGATATTGAGAAAATCTTAGTGGAAAAACTAAAGGATCCTACCAAATTCGGAAGTCCGTACCCCGTGCCCACGACCGCATTATCTGAGATTGAGTTTGATCCTTTGGATTCCCGCTTGATGTGGAGAGGTCCTACATGGCCGAATACAAACTACTTTATCATAGAAGGTTTGCTAAAACACGGATATACTGGACTGGCCGAGGATATTGTGGATAAATGGGCCCAAATGCATTTAAAGAACGGGATTTACGAATATCATAATCCTTTAACCGGTGAAGCCGAAGGTCAAGAGGGCTTAGGTATGGCAAATATGATCGTGCCCGTTCTGCATCGTTTGGGTCGACTTTAACTCTCCCTTACCGAAATAAATCTTCAAGTGCTTGTTTTTTCTCCTTTTCTATTTCTATTTCTCTTTTTCTTTCCAATAATACTGAATTAAGCATCTTGTGAGGAGAAATGTACTCATTATTATCCTTTATTACATCAACAAAAGGGATTAGTTCAATTTTTCCATTTTTATCTTTATCCAGAAAAAATTCAATGTCGTTTTTGAATTCAAAATCCATTATATAAATGATTTAATTCATCTATAAAAGAATTTTGTTATTGTAATATTGGAACTCTTTCTCCTCTTGTGTGTTATTTCTAAAATTGCGATATGCTCCCGCAGACATAACGAGAATACTAAGCCTTAAATAATTGGGTTTAGTAATTCATAATTGGATCATTTCTACGATAATTATGAAAGAAAATGATCAAGTAGGAGAAAAAAATGTCGGAAAAAAGAATTTTACGAGTAAATGTGGGAACGAAAGAGTGTACATTCCAAGATCTTCCGGAGAAATACAAATATAAAGGCGGTAGAGGCTTAACCAGTCAGGTCGTGTTTGATGAGGTATCGCCTGATTGTGATCCATTAGGTCCTCAAAATAAACTTATATTTGCTCCGGGACTTCTGAGCGGTACAAAAGCCCCCTCAAGTGGTCGATTGTCGGTCGGAGGAAAGTCACCGCTAACAGGCGGGATTAAGGAGGCAAATGCGGGAGGATTAACTTCTCAAAAACTTGCACGATTAGGCTTGAGGGCTGTAATAATCGAAGGTTTCCCAAGCGATAATACTTGGCGGAACTTAGTTATCACAAAAGATGGTGCAAAATTGATTGATGCGGACGAATATCACAATATGGGACTATATGATTTGATCGATAAGGTCTGGGAGGAATATCCAAATAAACCCGGAATTGTTGGTTGCGGTATATCCGGACAGAGACTAAATAAGAATGCAGGAATATTTGGAAATAATCCGGAGAATACGGATCCTGGCAGATATGCGGGAAGAGGCGGATTAGGCGCAGTTTTGGGCTCCAAACATATTGTCGCGATCATCACCGATGATACGGGAGGAAGTCCTCCTCAGCCAGAAAACGAGGAATTATTTGAAACTGGCCGAAAAAAAGTCTTTAAGGCACTTACCCAACATGCGGTGACGGGAGGCAAAGCTGGAACGGACGAGGGCGGTCTCAAGAACTTTGGAACGAATATCTTACAAAATATAATCAATGAAGCAGGTGGGCTGCCAACCAAGAACTTTTCATCGGGGCATTTTGAGGGTGCGAAAAATGTGTCTGGAGAGGCACTCCATGAATTGGTCGATGAGTTGGATGAAAAGCTGGGTTCGGACAAGAATCAAGGTATGTATGGCCATGCATGTCATCCTGGATGTGTAATTCAATGTTCTAATGCAGTCCCTCAAAAAGACACTGGTGAAATGATTGTGAGCCCATTGGAATACGAAACGGCGTGGGCCCTGGGTACTAATTGCATGATTGATGACATCCAAGATGTTGCTCAATTGAACCGTATTTGCAATGATGTAGGATTAGATACCATCGAAGCCGGGTGCAGTTTGGCCGTTGCTATGGATGGTGGAAAGATCCCATGGGGTGATGGAACGGCTGCCATTGAATTTATGAAAAAAGTGTATGATCCCGATGATCCCGATGGAAAATTATTGATGTCGGGCACTAAAGCAATTGGAGAAGCTCTGGGTGTGGAGAAAATACCCGTCGTTAAGGGACAATCCTTACCTGCATATGATCCCCGGGCCATTAGAGGAATTGGCGTGACCTATGCCACAACTCCGATGGGGGCAGACCATACCGCAGGATACACAATTGCTCCGGAGATATTGGGCAGTGGTGGTGGCGCGGACCCCCGTGACTTAAAGAAGGCAGATCTATCTCGGGCATTTCAAGCAACAACTGCATATATTGACCAAAGTGGATATTGTGTGTTCATTGCATTCGCAATTCTCGATATTGAAGAGGGGATGCAAGGATTGGAAGAATCTGTTGCTGGATTCTTGGGATTGGATGAATTCAACATAACGGAAGTCGGAAAAGAAATATTGCAATTGGAACGGGAATTTAATAAAAGGGCAGGTTTCACAAAGGAAGATGATAGGCTTCCTGAGTTCTTCAAAAAACAACCCATAGCACCGCATAATGTGACATTTGATGTTCCCGATGAAGAATTGGATGCAGTTTGGGATAAGATGTAATAAAATAGGCTCCATTCGGGATTAGATTGAGTGATGGGAAAATGGAAAATTGATGAAATTTTTTTTTGTATTTCCCGATCTATCCCTATTTTTTTATTTTAGGAAATGCTTATTCATTAGGACAATACATTAGAATAGGACAATACATTAGAATAGGATAATATATTAGGACAATATATATAGAAAAATATAAAATATATCAAGACAACGGAAAATCTACTTTCTCAAAATCCAAGGCTTCTCTTCTAAATTATTATTTATTATTACTAAAAAACCCCAAAAAGAATAAAGGAAGACGAATAAAATGCTTTCAATCCATCTTTATGGCGATCTGCGGAAACTTGCTGAAAAATCCAAGGCGACCGATGATTCCACCTTGGAAGTTGCTTGGGAGAAAAACGAAACTACGGGCCAATTGCTCTCCCGGCTAGGTATTGGGGAAGATGAGGTCGGTGAGATGTTTATCAATCATAAACCGGTCAATCTTGAGAAAAAAATACCCAAAGATGCAAGAGTGGCCTTATTTTCTGCTCAAATGTATTTACTTTGCGGTGGTCAGCACCTAAAAGGGCACGGATTCATTACGAAAAGGGCCGATAAGAAGGATTATTGGAACGAGGACATTGAGATAAAAGTTAAACTTTATGCCACATTGAGAAAATATAAAGAGGATGTCTCCTTAGGTGAATCTTTTTCCTTGAAAACTTCCCCAAACTCGAAAGTAATTGATTTGATTAACAAATTGGACATTCCGAAAGATGAGGTGCAAATAGTGCTTATCAATGGAAACAAGAAAGATTTGGAAACAAAGCTGTCCGAAAATGATTTGGTAGTATTATTCCCCAAATTAGGCGGAGGATAGATCTTTTAACTTAAGAATTTCAAGGTGACAAGCAAAAAATGGAAAATATGACTCCAAATCAAAGGGTTTGGAAAGCGTTAAACCACGAAGAACCCGACCGAATACCTGTATATGAGGCTCAAATTGAGGTTGATGAATTTTTACGGGGGAGAGCCCCCCTTACCATTCGACCTGGAATTGCTTTTCTTTCTTACGATGCATTAAAAATATTGACACATAATGCAGTTTCCCCCTTGGTCGGGACTGCATTTAATCTCCTAAAAAAGCCCGCGCTATTACACCCTTTTGTAAAATATTCCGCCCTTAAAACAACGGAAGTTCATCGGGATTTGGGGGTGGATCTTATGTCTTTCATTGCTGGACTTCCCATGATTTTTAATGAACGTATTTTCAAAGATTTTCACCTGAAGGGAAGAAGGGTCATCAGTCCACACGGTGATTTGGTTTCTCAAGTGTCCAAGCAGAAGGATGGGGCTGCGATAAGAAATGGCTTTTTGCGTGGGCCCCAAGATTATGAGAAATACATGGAATTCAAACCCGATCATCCCGCCAACACCGCGATCTTAGAAAAAACCCTCGAAGCAACACGGGGGAAAATTGCCTTGGCAATCTCGGTTTTCGGAAATGCCTATTTTGAAAATATGTGCGAATTATTTGGATTTGAGCGCCTTTTTCGTTTTCTCATCAAGGAACCAAATTTTGTAGAAAGAGTTGTTCACGATCTCTTTCATTACTCTTATTCTGTCACCAAAAGGATTTTGGATAAAGGCGCCCGTATTATCTATATGACCGATGATCTAGGCCAAAAGAACCGGGGTTTGATCTCTCCACGAATGTATAAACGCTTTTTTCATCCATATATAAAAAAATATGTGAGATTAGTGCATAGCTATGATGCCAAAATTATCAGGCACTCATGTGGGTACTTTGAAGATTTTATTCCTTTCTTTTTAGAAGAGAAGATCGATGCGGTTCATCCCTGGCAATCCACCGCGGGGATGGATATTTTAAAGGCAAAAAGGCAATGGGGAGATCACTTTACATTAATTGGCAATGTTCCCATCGAATTACTCAGAAGTGGAACCCATAGTGAGGTAGTAGAGTATGCGAAAAAGTTAATACGAGTATGTGCGCCCGGTGGCGGATATATTGCATCAAGTTCTCATTCCTTGGTACAGCCGTGCAGATGGGATAATTATATGGCTTTCAGGTGGGCTTTGAAAAAGTACGGTCAATATCCAATCCAAATTTGATTATTTTTGCTGAAAGGAAAAATATTTTCCATCTTGGTTCTTCTCTTTTAATTTTTGATAATCCATCTTAAACTCCATTTCAAATTTTTGGCCATTTACCTTAAAAACGGCACGGATATTCGTGGAGTTATCAAGAACCGAAAAATCGTTTATATTTACTTCGGGTACTGAAGATTCAAAAGGAATGAGGAGCCAGCCGAAGATATTGGATCTTGACGCCTTGGTGTCAAATTCAATACAAGTGGCCGGTACCTTTAGATTATATTCTTTACTCCACCACCCTTGGATGGACGGGTACTCTTGCCCGCGAATCTTTTTTACTTGCCATTGATGGGCATCTAAAACAATTGGAACGATGGTTAAATTTTTATTATCCTGTGTGTTTAATTGCACGATCCCATCATCGATAATAGGATGATAATCGGGGTGAAAGTGCCAGAGTGCTTGAATTGTGGCTTTATTTTTAAAGATGGAGAAGTTTCTAAAGAAGACCTTATCTAAGATGATCCAAAAATTCCCCCGTACATAGCTGTAGGCTCGGATATGGTAGGCTTTATTGAATAATCTAGAAATAATGCCTCTTTTATACCCCTTGTCGAAAAATCCAAGGCCAAAATCAAATTTTTCGTTAATTTCATATTGATTATGTGGTATGGGGCGTTCATTTTGATCTTTGAATTTTGTTTGTCCCGCATGGTCTATCAGAATCGTGTTGTGGGCTCGAGTTGCTTTAAAATACTTTTTACGCCATTTATCATTTATGTATCGATATCTCCCGCTGTCTACTACAATATCTTTTCCGTAGGCCGAGATTGATACATGTAGTTTGTCTTTATGTATATGCCCAGTTCCAAGCGGTCCAAAATCGAAGAATCCCCATTGCGCATTTTGTTTGTACGATTCTCGGGAGATTAAGTGTCCTGCCCACGGGGAGATAAAAGATGATAATTCAGGAATCTTGCCTTTTTCACCGTTGCTGACTATATATTTCCAATCATCTTTCCCAAATCTATCAGCAGCCTTCAATATGTCCTCTCTATGATCATCAAGATCGGCATCATTATTGAGCAAGCCCAATCCGTTTGGGCGTGTGGTATAGGCATAATAATTCCACATTTTTTCTACTTTGTTTTTATACTCCTTGGGGATTTTCACCCCTTTCTTTTCCGCCATATTCATGGCGTGTTCAAAATTTTTCATAGCAACCATATGGTAATGGCTGGTGAGTTCTTTTTGAACTCCATCGGGATAAACTTGCTCGCTTAATAATTCTGGTTTAAGTTTTTCAATTCCGTGTTGTACCCATTGGGTTGCATTCTTGAATTGTGGCCAAACCGCCCCGATTGTGGTGAGTGAATTCAGCTCCATGACTCTTATGTTGCCAGAATTGACATAATATTTTTTAATGTATTCGGCATGTTTGGGAATTGAAGAAAGCATAAGGAGTCGGGTGGCAGGGGTAAATTGGGAAGCTTTAAGAAAACCAAAGAATGTAAAAGTCCAAACCCACATGATTCTTAGACTTGCTTCCAAAGTACGCCAAACCACATTGTGCTTTTTTCTCCAGGGTACCGGATTGGTAATCAACCAATCTTGCAAAAGATGATCAAATTGTTCTGCGTACTTTTCTTCATGATCTTTGAGGTATTCATCAACCAATATTCTTAAATAGTGCTGCCGGTTGAGGAAAAATCCAAACTCTCGGTCATGATTTGGTCCCAAATAGCGCCAATTTAAATGTCCGTTCTTTTTTCGGGGGATTTTATCCCGAACATTTTGAAAAGTAAAAATATCCTGGTGGATATCATCGAGCTCTCTATTATGATCCCACCCCTCCCATTGTGTTTCAAAATCAATCCAAGATTCATCATAATTAGTGGAATAATACTCCAGAAGGTTTTCACAGGCTCGGATTTTTTCACCTTCTTTCCAATTTTTATTTATCTGCGAAAATCCTCCTCGGGTAAGATCTAAAGATTGAAAAAGTGAATCCACCCGCTCGGGATAATTTTGTAAAACATCTTCGATACTTTGTATATATTCTAAACTCATTTTTACCTCTCTTTTGGCGTTTCTTGAAAATTATAATAGAAATAAATTTCGGTGGGTATATGGAATTATGAAGCAATTAAATATACTATGCCAGCAAATACCATCGAAAGCGGTAGGAGGATAAGGCAAGAAACTAACATGCGGATAATTG
>CAZEPC010000214.1:0-8043 GCA_964513765.1 uncultured archaeon | reverse complement strand
TCCCAAATCCTTTTAATACAAAATAGTTTATTGCCCTTTTTATCGGAAACCGTGATACTATTGAACTCAAACCATGATTTTTCGTATTCGATCTCATCTGGATTGTGATGCACCCCCAAATGGTCTGCCAATTCACATATGGTTTCCTTATCTATAACGTCCACATCATGCCAATTAAAGTATTTTTTCAAAATTGTAAGATTATGTTTTGAGATATGCATCTATTTTCTCCTTCTCTAGCTATATTAGCGTCACAAAGTATTTTAATAATTGAGGAAATATTTTAATAATACAAAATGGACCCCGATAATAAATTCCTTGATTTTGTAAAAAACCACATCCATCATTCAAAGGAGGAGATCGAGGATATTCTCGTTAAAGTGGGGAACATATTGGAAAAAGAGCAAAAGCTAGTCCAAATTCCATCGGGACGCATTTTTATACTGGGGGATACTCATGGGAATATTGATATGACCCTTCATGCCCTGAAGCATGTGTTCCCTCCGGAAACCGAAAAAAACAATAGGCAGATCCCTGAAAATGCTACAAAAAATGGGAAAATTTTCAAAAGACATCATACTAAATTTGATAAGATTGTATTTTTAGGTGATTTTATTGACAGAGGCCCCTATTCTGTGGAAAATATAAATCTTTTAATTTCATTGAAGGCTGCTTATCCAGAGAAAGTTATTTTAATTCGAGGGAATCACGAAACAAGGGAAATTAACAAAAGATTCGACTTTTATGAGAAAGTAATTCGAAGATATGATATAGGGACTTTTGAAAAATATAATCAAGTTTTTTCCAAATTACCCTTGGCGATTTTAACATGGAATAATATATTCGGCGTTCATGGTGGAATTCCTGAGGGATTAGAAAGATTGAAGGAATTGGATGGATTAAACGATGAAGTTAATCCGGAAAATACCATCACTTTTCAACTCTTATGGAATGATCCTGTTGAGAAAGATGGCTGGTTTTTTAGAAACTTTCGCGGTAAATACTCCAAGAAATTTGGAAGGAAAGCATTTCAACATTTTGTTAGAAAAAATAATATTAAGCTTGTATTGAGGGCTCATCAAACCCATAGAAAGGGCTTTAAACATTTTTTCGGATCCAAGCATCCCAAACATAAGAAAAAGGCCCCTCGATTAATTTCAATTGATTCTCATTCCAGTAAATGGAGAAAACCAACCCAAAAAGTATTTATTATCGAAAAAAGTGGAAAATATAAAATCAGCCAAGTCGAGTTTTTTCAAAAAAAAATGTTTTCCGATTTGTAAATGGGTATTGGGTGGGCACCCTCTTCCCATTCTTGTGGGAATAAAAGATTATTGCCTTATTGCTTAATGCTGGGCAGAAACCTAAATCTTCTCTTTTTTATTGAATTTAAGAAAAATTACACGAGCACAATCTTTGATATTTTTACTTTTTCTAAAAAAAGTGATCAAACTTTTATAAGTCATTAAAACCAATTTTGATCAATGGGAAGATTGTGGGTCCATATGCAAAAATATGGCAAAAAATCTTCCCACTTATGAATAAATACACGAAATTTAAGAACTAAACTGAAAAATATTGTAAAGTGATTTTATGAAATTAGATGTTAGTATTTGGAGTGCTTACATTGTAGTCGGCCTTATGATGGCCGCCTCGATAGTTTACAGCCTTTGGAAAGGAGGTAAAAAGAAGTGAGCACATGGATATATTGGTCGGTTTTTGCATTATACCTTGCATTTTTGGCGTTTGCGGGAATTCGTGCAAAAAAGAAAACCCATACCTTTGAAGATTATATGGTTGCGGGGAGAAATATTGGACCGGTGTTATTAGGTATATCGTTCGGGGTAACTTACTTCTCGGCCGTGATGATCGTCGGTGGCGGAGAGTTCAGCTATATTTGGGGTCTTTCCTCAATCTGGATTGGTGTTATCGATTGCTTGGTCGGAGTTTTTGCCGCATTCATTCTCTTCGGAAGAAGAACTATGAGATTAAGTGAAGAACTTGGAAGTCTCACCGTTCCAGAATTCCTCGGTAAAAGATATAACAGCAAAGGATTGCAAATGTTCACCGCTTGTGTTACCTTAGTATTTGAAACAGTTTATTTGGTTTCAATCTATATGGGTCTAAGTGTTCTATTAAAATATGCAATGCCAAATGTGGACCCTGATCTTTCATATACTATAGCAGTTTGTATGTGCGGATTAATCACCATTGTATATCTAAATATTGGTGGAGCACATGGAGCAATTTGGACAGATGCGGCAGAAGCAGTTATTATGTTGGCCGGGGTTGCTGCTGTTTTCATTGCAGGACTAAATGCTGTTGGTGGAATAGAGGGACTTACTACCACCTTAACCGAAGTTGGTGATGGTTGGATTGGTAATTCTGATGCTCTTACAACGGCTCCGCCCGGGGCTGCACCAATGAAATGGCTCGGATATGTCTTAGTTACCAGTTTTGGTGTATGGGGGATGCCTCAAATGATTAGTAGGTACTTTACCACTAAACAAAAGAGGTCATTGAAATGGGGCTTAAGCATTTCAATCTTTTGGGCTCTCGTAGTTAGTCTTTTCGCATGGTGGAATGGTGCAATTGGAAGGGCTTATTATCATCAAGCGGCAAGTGACCCAAATATTAATCCACAAGGATTAATTGGTGCATTTGATGAAATTATTCCCGCCCTTACCAGAGATGTCCTCTCAACATGGGGTGCTGCCTTATTCTTCGCTGCGATTACAGCAGCCTCACTCACAACTGGGGAAAAGGTTATCATGATCGCCAGTGGCTCATTCAGCCGAGACTTTTATCAAGTTCGAACTGGGGCCTCTGATGAAAAGGCAATGAAAGTAACTCAGATCACAAATGTGTTTGTGGTTGTAATTGGCGTAGCTCTGGCTCTAATGAAACCTGATGCGGTATTAGCTTTATGTATGTTTGCTTGGGCAGCTTTGGCATCAACTACGCTTATACCTTACTTATATGGTCTATTTTGGAAAAAAGGGACTGCAAAGGCGGCAATAATTACAGGTGCAATTTGCCTATTCCTTGCCTTATTCTGGAAAATGGGTGTTAGAGGATTTTGCGCACCAGCAACTGGATGTAAATGGCCTGATACTTTTCCATTCTTACCTGAATCTTTCAGAAAAACCGTTCTCTTTCAATGGAATGGTCCTGTGGCCATAGACCATGTTCATGAGTTCATCCTTTCCCAAATTGTAGCGGCAATATTGTTCCCAATCATCTCACTATTAACACAAGATGATGTGCCTAAGAATGTGGACGATATGTTTGATGTGATGACCGAAAGGAGAGAAGTAACTCAAAGGGATTTACCTGCGTCTCCAGAACCCGTTGAAATGACAGAAGAGAGGGTTGAAATCGAGCCTTCCGCCGATGAATAATCAATTAACTTAATTAAGAATTGATATGGTATTTTTCCAAATATCAAGAAACTGATATTTGGTTTTTTTTCTTTTCTATGTAATTGTTTTGCGTTTTGGAATATCTTATAGTTGATTTATTTTAAATAAGTCAATTTCTTGGAGGTTTCACTAATTATTGAAGAAATTTTGAAATATTTTTCAAAATGTTCATGTTTTTTGTTGAAAAAGCAAAATAAAGATTTCAACAACTTAAAAAATCATACGCTCTTGTTTAGCATATATTTACTCTGAGGAAACCCGTGGGAAAATGGGATCGGGATGGGACACACAAAGTTATTATGGGTTTATTGTGGGAATGATATTATCCATCAATTTTCCAAAGAGGAAAATAAAAAATTACATAAATCAAAAATGTGAATAAAAAATGGACGTAAGTATTTGGAGCGCATTAATCGTTCTGGGATTTGCAATCTTAGGGTCGATTTATTATATTATGAAGAAGGAAAAAGGAGGAGATGAGTAATGTCCTCAACTACGATATATTGGACAGTTTTTGCTATTTATTTGGTGTTTTTAGCCGTTGCCGGAATTCGCGCCAAAAAGAAGACTCATACGTTTGAAGATTTCATGGTTGCCGGAAGAAGCATTGGTCCTGTTTTATTGGGTATATCATTTGGAGTTACTTATTTCTCAGCAGTGATGATTGTTGGCGGTGGGGAATTCAGTTACATTTGGGGCCTTTCCTCAATTTGGGTTGCTGTAATCAATGTTGTAGTTGGCATCTTCGGTAGTTTTATTTTGTTCGGAAAAAGAACAATGAGATTGAGCGAAGAATTCAGTGCATTAACCGTACCAGAATTTTTAGGGAAGAGATACAATAGTAAATCCTTGCAAATGTTTACTGCGGTAGTGACGTTACTATTTGAAACGGTCTATTTGGTATCAATCTATATGGGCCTCAGCGTGCTTTTGAAATATGCCATGCCCAATTTAGATTCGGAAATGTCTTATACCATTGCAGTATGTGTATGCGGTTTAATCACAATAATCTATCTTAATATTGGAGGAGCACATGGTGCGATTTGGACGGATGCAACTGAAGCTGTTATTATGTTGGCTGGTGTATTGGCAGTTTTCATTGCCGGATTAAATGCGGTTGGCGGTTTCGATGGCTTGATTACAACCTTGGTGAATGAGGGTGATGGTTGGATAGGAGATCCAGATAGTTTAACCGCGGCACCTCCTGGGGCAGCACCATTTAAATGGCTGGGTTATGTGTTAGTTACCAGTTTTGGTGTATGGGGGATGCCTCAAATGATTAGTAGGTACTTTACCACCAAACAAAAGAGGTCGTTAAAGTGGGGGCTCTTAATCTCAATCCTTTGGGGTGCCGTTGTTTCAATTTTAGCATATTGGAATGGGATTGTGGGCCGTGCATTCTATGCATCACATGATCCGGACGAAGTTCAAGGTTTAATTGGTGCATTTGATGAGATTGTACCTGCCTTGACTCGTGATGTTCTTTCAACTTGGGGGGCTGCTCTATTCTTTGCGGCAGTGACCGCAGCATCTTTGACAACCGGGGAGAAGGTGATTATGATTGCCAGCGGATCCTTCAGCCGGGACTTTTATCAAGTAAAAACTGGCTCTTCCGATGAAAAAGTAATGAAAGTTACCCAAATTACCAATGTTTTTGTGGTAGTGATTGGAGTTATTTTGGCTCTAATGAAGCCTGATGCTGTTCTAGCATTATGTATGTTCGCATGGGCAGCTTTGGCATCCACCACTCTTGTTCCGTATGTATATGGTCTGTTTTGGAAAAAAGGGACTGCAAAAGCAGCTATAATTACTGGTGCGATTGCCTTATTCTTAGCCTTATTCTGGAAAATGGGTGTAAGAGGTTTCTGTTCTCCTGCCACCGGGTGTAAATGGGGAGAGACATTTCCCTTTTTGCCTGAAGATTTTAGAACCACCTATCTTTTCTCATGGAACGGCTCTGATGTGAATCTTGATCATGTCCATGAATTCGTGGTATCTCAAGTTTTGGCGGTAATTCTGTTCCCTATCATTTCTCTCTTAACGCAAGATGATGTGCCTAAGAATGTGGATGATATTTTCGATGTGATGACCGAAAAGCGGGAAATTACCCGGAAAGATATAGCCGCGAACCCAGAACATGTAGATGTGGTGGAAGAAAGGGTGGAAGCGGAAACTGAATAATTGAAGTAAAATTCAACTTCTATTTACTTCGAGCTAATATTTTTTTATTTTTTTACCCTTTCTCATTATTTTTTTATGTTATATTCTATAATGATCTATTTTTTTGCACTCTAATCCAAAGTAAAAATGAACAAAAATCCCAGAAAGTGTAAAAAATGATTGAACAGCTCGATATTTTTCTAAAAAACTCGCCCGGACAGCTAATGAAAGTGACAAAATGGCTAGCCAAAAAAAAGATTCAGATAAGAGCCCATGCCGTAGGATTGGTTGGTGATTTTGTGGTCCTAAAAGCCATTGTAAATGATCCTAAAAAGGCCCTCAAATATTTACAGAAGAAAAACTTTATGGTCACATCCGTTCAAGTCTTTTGCGTGGGTATAGAAGATAAGCCCGGTGAATTACATAAGATTGCGACCCTTTTGGGAGAATCACAAATAAACATTAAATATATTTATGGGTTTGTCTTGAACAATAATCAATCAATCCAAGTGGTACAAGTTGAAGAGGAACAATATGATCTCACCAAAAAAGTATTTCAAAAACATGAATTAAATCTTTTTAAAGCAAAAGAAATCTACAAATTTACATTACCTGATGGTTGTGTTTAAAAAATGAATTCTTGCCACCAATTAGCCAAGAAATTATTTCTCAATTTTTTCAATTCAAGAATATTGTTAAGGGAATTATATTACAAAAATTAAGTACTAAGAAGCACGTTCTAACAAGACGGCCAATTTTTCATCCTTTATATCCAAGATTACTTCATGCCCCGTTATCAATTTAATTTTTATCTTTTCTCTGCTTTCCTTCAGGAGCTCATTGGAGGGATTGAAGAGGAAAAAGCCTGAGCCCGTGGTAATTGCGGCCAAAATGAACATGATGATGGCTGCCGTGTTATTATTTAGGGCTTCTAAAAAAACTAATCCCAGGACAAAGGGAATAATTGAAGAAAAAAGAAGATACATCGAATATTTTGCCTGTTTTTTCCCCTTTTGATGGTTTTTGTAGTGTGTTTCGCATAAGGGTGCTTTCAAAATAAAATTATCAATTTCCTTGCTAACTTTCACTTTGGGGTGGTAATGAATATCTGCATAACAACCCCTGTCACTTTTCTTCCCGCACACAATACACACTTTTGGGAAATTCTTATCAATTCCTTCTTTATTTATGTTCTTTCGGGGGATTCTATATTCCATGAGATTTCACTTCTTTTCTCCTTGTTGGTTTTTGTATTTTATATTTATTTAATTACTCTTCATCGTCTTCGATGTTTATCTGGTTTTTATGATATTTCTGGGTTTTCAGCCAACCTTTGTATCCTTCTGGCCTGTCACGGATGTCTTTATACCGGATCGCTTTACCCTTCTGCCTGGGTAAGGTGCCTTCCTCAAACACAACCACATCAATACCCATCATGGTGGCTTCATAAAGCGCGGATTCTAATTCTTCCTTAGCCTTTTTCCTCTTGTTGGTCATATCCGATTTCAATTCTACTTGTACCGTAACCCGGTCCATAACTCCAACGGTGTGGTAAAGAATAAGATATACATCTGTGAAATAATCTAAATTAAAGATTTCCTGTTCAATCATGGATGGGTACACATTCACTCCCTTGATCACGTGCATGTCATCAATTCTCCCCTTAATTCTATCCATAATATATCCGGTTCTGCCGCAGGGACAATCGGACAACCTCAATTTTGTTATATCTCCCGTTCTATATCTCACAATGGGTACGGCCTCTCGGGTTAAACTGGTTAGGACCAGTTCTCCGGTTTTCCCAATGGGGAGGACCTCTCCCGTTTTTGGATCAATAATTTCGGGGTAGAAATAATCGGACCAAATGTGGAGTCCATTTTGTTCTTGGCATTCCACCGCCACTCCCGGACCACACGCTTCAGTAAGTCCATAATTGTCATAGGCCTTTACTTCCAAACCTTCTTCTATTCGTTCTCTCGTGGACTCTGCCCATCCTTCTGCACCAACAATGGCGCATTTCAATTTAAAATCATTTTTTGGGTCGTAACCTTCTTCTTCTGCAATATTCGCTAATCTTAGTGCGAATGAGGGAATCGCATGGAAGGAGGTAACTTCAAAATCCTTGAAGAATCTGAGCTGTTTTCTGGTCATTCCTGGTCCAAAAGGGATTAACATTGCACCTACCCGGGTTGCACCTTGGGCATAACCGAATCCTCCGGTAAACAATCCAGCGGAGGTTGTATTTTGAAACACATCTTTTCTGGTCATTCCAATGGCACCTAGATTTCTTGCACAAAGGTATTCCCAGTTATCTAAATCTTTCCTGGTATAATAACCCGTTTTAGGTCTATTGCCCGTGGATCCACTTGAACAGTGGAGCCTAATAAGCTCTTCTTTTGGAACACATAACATTTTATCCGGATAACTATCAAGAAAATCCTCCTTGTTCATAAAGGGGATT
>CAZEPC010000213.1:0-8070 GCA_964513765.1 uncultured archaeon | reverse complement strand
CTTTAATTTTCTTCATTCGAATAAACTCTTCTCTTCTATTATCGGCCATAATCTCCTCTATTTTTTTGATCTGCTTTTCTAGCTTGGGGATAATAACATCTTCAAGAGAATTTATTCTTCTCTGGATTTTAAGATATTCTTGGGAAACACTATAAAGTTTGCTATCCAGTGCAGCAAGAGAGATGATCCTCTCCAATAATTCCCGCATATCTTTGATCACTTTATCTAAATGAATTGAGGTATCGATGAAACTATAGGAGGGAAATTTATCCTTATCTAAATCAAGATGAATTTTTGGAACTGTAATTCCCATTTCTTTTATGAATTTTATATCAAGTTTGGGACTGTAAAGTTTTTCTTGTAATATGGCGATATTTTTAAGGTTCATTTTCCCCACACTTCCATATACAAATTCGAGGTGTTCATATTCATCAAGGATACTTTTCCTTATCTTATGTCTCTCCTTAAAATATTGCTCAGTTATATCTTGTAGCTGTTGATATAATTGCTCTCTTTTAATTTCAAGAAGGTTTTTTCCCCTCTCAGAAAACTTTTTCCTTGATTTAAGTCTCTTTAATTCCAATTCGGTCGGTTTTATTTTAAGAAATGACACTTTTTCTTTCACCTACATTAATCTTATTAATTTTTGAACATTTTTCTTAATCTTATTTTTTTACTTCTTCAAAATCATTTTCCGAAATTCCCGACTGGTAATATTCATCGATATAATCTTTGTTCATCCTTGTTAAGTCACCCCTACCGAGTAAAGATAAGAGTTTCCATCCAATATCAAATGTTTTAGAAAATTGTCTCCCCATTTTTTTTCCTTGATCGATGAAATTTAATTCAAACAAATCTGCAAAGGTAAGAAAAGCTTTATCATGTTCTGATAAATTCTCTTCACCTATAATTGATTCAAGTTGTCGAGTTTCTTGAGATTTTGAATAGATAGCATAAAGTTGGTTTGCCATATCTTGGTGATCCTCTCTAGTATTCCCCTCACCAACTCCATCTTTCATCAATCGAGAAAGAGAACTTAATATATCAACCGGCGGGAAAAGCCCTTTTTGATGATATTCTCTGCTTAGAACAATTTGACCTTCAGTAATGTAACCCGTCAGATCAGGGATCGGATGTGTTATATCATCATCTGGCATAGTTATAATTGGGATTTGAGTTATTGAACCATTATTATCTCTAATTCTACCTGCTCTTTCATATATGCTGGCAAAATCACTATACATGTAACCAGGAAAACCTTTTCTAGCAGGGATTTCCTCTTTTGTATTAGAAAGTTCCCTTAAGGCGTCAGCATAATTTGTCATATCAACCATCACAACAAGAACGTGATATTCATGAGTAAATGCAAAAAATTCCGCGGTGCTTAAGGCCACTCTTGGCACCAACAATCTTTCCATTGAAGGATCACTGGCCAAATTTACAAATTGAATAATGTTTCCAATACCGTGTTCCCTGAATGTCTCTTGGAAAAATAATGCTTCATCCGCTAGCAGACCTATTCCACAGAATATGGTGATAAATTTTTCTTTAGTTTTCACCTTTGCATTATTCACAATTTGTGCCGCAAGTTCATTATGTGGGAGGCCTTGTCCAGAGAAAATCGGTAATTTTTGACCCCTAACCAGAGTATTTAAGCCATCTATAGTAGAGATACCTGTTTGAATCACATCTTTTGGGTATGCACGACTTACCGGATTAATCGGAGAGCCGTTTATATCTAAATATTTTTCGGGTAAAAATGGTTCTCCTTTGGGCTCACCAAGACCATCAAATACACCACCCAACATTTCACGGGAAACACCTATTTTAAAAACTTCATTTTCAAAAGTTACATCTATTTCTTTGGATAATCCCTGGGTACCTTCAAATACTTCAACAATAATGAAATTCTTATTTGCAACAATGACTTGACCCAAGCTTTCACGTTCTCCCCTTTTAATGATTACCTTACTTCCAAATTCTACTCTATGATTAGGTATTGGTTTTAAAAAGATTAAGGGGCCTTCGATTTTTGATACTTTTTTATATGTTATTGACATTTTAATTACCTATTGAGAGTTCATACTTAGTTTTATTTTACGGTATTTACACGTGATCTTTGCGAGAGATAATCTCTGTATTGTTGTCTAAGAGAATTAAGGGATTTGGCAATATTCTCGATTACATGATCAAATTTTTCTATATTTTCGTTAGCAATATCCAAACGCATCCTCTTTATATCATTGACACATTCTAACTCTTCAATCCTTTGAAATGGAACTTTATTTTCAATAAAATACATAGATTCGTTATAGAACTTTAATATAATGCTTATGATCTTTGAAGTTTTTTCTGGAGAGGAATATCGGTCGATTTCATTAAAGGCATTTTGAATGAGAAATCCTTCTTTTATAAGTTCCGCAGCAAATAAATCCAATTGTTGATCTGCGGGCAAGTTTTCCTTCCCCACCAGTTGAGAGATATTTTCCAGTTCATCCGCTCTAGAGAGAAGATATTGAGTCCTATCCCGGTTAAACCTCCAATCCTCATCGATATTATCATGCCAATAATTCTTTACATTTTCAACGTAATCGGAATAGGATTTATTCCAAGAAACGGCAGGATAATGCCTAGCATAAGCCAGATCCGCATCAAGGGCCCAAAATGCTTTTATAAATCTTTTTGTATTCTTAGTCACCGGTTCAGAAAAGTCACCTCCAGGAGGGCTTACAGCACCCACAGCAGTCACCGAACCATATCTTTCTTGAGAGGATTGTGCCATAATATATCCAGCCCTTTCATAAAAAGAACTTAATCTATCGGAGAGGTATGCAGGATATCCCCCCTCGGTGGGCATTTCTTCAAGCCGCCCCGAGATTTCTCTTAAGGCTTCTGCCCATCTTGAAGTACTATCCGCCAATAAAAGGACATTATAGCCTTGATCCCGCCAGTACTCGGCCATTGTTATTCCAGAATATATAGAAGCTTCCCGTGCAGAAACTGGCATATTACTAGTATTGGCAATTAGAATTGTTCTTTCCATCAATGGTCTGTCATGAACGGGATCTTTTAATTTCGGAAATTCATTTATTAAATCCGCCATCTCATTACCCCTTTCGCCACATCCAATATATACGATAATAGTTGCATCAGAGAATTTTGCCAATGAATGTTGAACAACGGTTTTTCCAGTTCCAAAACCACCAGGAACTGCAACGACTCCCCCCTTCGCCACCGGATAAAGGAAATCAAAAACCCGTAAACCAGTAATTAATGGTTTTTTAGGAAGATATCTTTCCCGAATGGGGCGAGCTTTCCGAATAGGCCATCTTTGGTACAAGTTAAATTCTTTTTCCTCATTATCATCTGTTTGAATAACAAATGCGGTCTCATCTATAGTTTGAGTTTTATCGTTATTTTGAATAAGCTTACCAGAATTTCCAAAAGGAACCATAATTTTATGGACTATATGATATTCCTCAACTTTCCCAACTACATCTCCACCAGATACCTTTTCCCCTTCATCAATAATTGCCTTATAATCCCATTTTTTCTCCCTGGAAAGAGAGTCTGCTTTAATCCCCCGGGAAATAAAAGAACCAGAGATCTCCTCCATTTTTTCCAATGGTCTTTGAATTCCATCATAAATACTATTTAGAAGTCCTGGCCCCAATTCCATGCTCAAGGGATATTTTAGATTCTTCACAGTATCAAATAATTTTAATCCTTCAGTCTCCTCATAGCATTGAACTATGGTATATTCTTCATAGATTTTAATAATTTCTCCGATTAAGTTCATCTTTTTACCGATTTCCACCATATCGCCAATGCAATGGTTTTCAAAACCTTCAACGGTAATGATCGGACCATTAATTTCTGTAATTTCCCCAATGTTTGTGCCTTCATCCTTCAATTAATCATCATCTCCACCATTTTTATCATTTGTATGGCGCTTTTCATAAATATCTATGGCATTTTCAACATTTACCTCAAATATTGGAAAACTTTCCATTATTTTTTTTGAGATAATTGATTGATTTTTATCAATAATTGTTTCAATTGTATTATCGATGGAAAAAGAATTATCTTTTGCTTGAATAAAAAACCCACCTGTACAATCAATAGGTTCATCCGAAAGATTAACAAATGCGTGATTAAGAATTTTTTCTAAATAAGTATGTTCTCTTATGGAGTTTAGATCTCTTAAATTAAATGAAATAAGAACTGGTTTTTGGATTAACGCAGATATTTCAGAAAATTTTTCCTCCAAAAAAGTAAAATAATCTTTGGGTCTTTGATCGATTCTCTTGGCAAGAATTCCAAGGATGTCATTAATAATTCGCTGTTCATACATAATCTTGGTTTTCACAATACGATTATTAATTTCTTTTATTTTTTTTGATTCTCTTTGATTTAACCTATATTCTGCTTTTTGGATCATATCCCGATTTACTTTTTTCATATCTCTCTTAATTTTCATTTCGGTTTGATTGACAATGTAATTAATTGTTTCCTGTGCATTTTCTTTTATATTTTGAATTTTCTCTTTGATTATCTCGGCCAATTCAAAACTAATTTCCTGTAAATCATTTCTCAGTGACATTTAATCTACCTCATTTTTTCCTAATTTATTGTAAATTATTGTAATTTAAACATTCCCTACGGCCAATCCAATATACTTTTTGATAAAGTTTTCAAAATATTCTTCTTTTAGAGGTCCAATTAATTTGGGAACTTCTACAATAATTGGTTTATCCTTCATTTTGAATTCTTTCAAAAAATCTCTGTGCCTCATTAGTAATTGTTCCGTTATAATAATTATACCTAAATCCTCTTGCTCAAATAATTCTTCAAATTTTTCTTCGAATACCTCTGGATCGGGATCCTTTATAGTGAGAGTTTCAACACCGACCAGTTGAAACATTAAATTCATATGTTCATCAGTTACTGCCACAATTTTCATTTCCAATTAACCTCCTAAAAATTCAATCCAATTTTTTTGATTAAATGTTCAATCAATTCATCAGATTTTTCTTCATATGTGTTTTTTATAGTTTTCAATATTTTTGCTTCTTGTGTATCTAAAGCATTCAGGTTTTTTTCAATCTCTTCCTCAATCTCATTTACTTCGTGGGTGACTTCATCTTTTTTTTGGTTAAGGAGATTATGATATTTCTTGGCACATTTATCTTGTTCAGTACTAATTTTTTTCTCATATTTTTTATTCATTTTATCTATTGTATATTGATAACGATCTTCGAGCCTTTTTATCTCATTAAATAGATCTTTTGGGTCATTTGAAAACCTTTTACTCAGTTTCTCGGAAATATCGATGGATTCCTCTTTTCTGAGATTATCTAATTTTTTTAAATCAATTTGCTGTTCCTCAAGCTCCCCAATTTTTTCTTCTTTTTCTTGAGAAATCTCGTAATTTGTCCCAGTTTTTTTTACTCCCTCTCCATCAATCTTCTCTTCCTTGATATCATCGGGTTTTTCTTCAATAAAATCATCTGGATCTACTTTATCTTCCATTTCATTGATAGAGGGTTCATCTTTTTTACTTTCTTTATGATTTTTTTCCTCTTTGGACATTTTTTTTGTCTCCTTGTTTTTTAAATGATTTGATAAAAGAGCAATAGTTATTAATAGGTATTTTAAATCATTTTTCCTTTTTCTAAATCTATTTCCACTGCCCTTTTAACCAATAGGTTAATTTCTTTTTCTTTATTTACCACAATTTTCACAATATTGGTAATAGTTTCTGTTTTTAGATCAATATCAGTATTTTCTTTAAATTCCTTGATAAGAATTTCATCAATTAAAGTAAGTATAAGATCCTTTGCACTTAATGATGGATTTTGAAGCCTATCAAAAAATTTATAATAAATTTCCTTTTTTCCTTCAAATACATCTTCTAATTTATCAAAAAACTCAGAAAGGCTATGACAGGCCCTGAAATCTTGAAAATTCTCCTCCTTAAGGTAATATCCCTCCTTAATGATATAATCAGAAATTGCTTCAGGTGAGATGTCATTATATATTGATCTCATGAATAAATTAACATTATAATAATCTAAAATGAATTTAAGATAATCTACAATCAGTTCTTGCCTTTTATTTTTGAAATATGATATTTTTTCGTAAATATGATTATAATAAAAATGATCTAATCCTTGTTCTAAAAAAAATAATTGAGAATTTTGGTTGAAAACTTCAATTCCATCTTTAACAACCTCTTCATACTTAGTATCTTTAAATAATTTTTTTATATCTTCCAAATTTTCCGCATTTTTTAGCTTATTTAGAAAATCAATTTTCTCTAATATTTGTTGAGGTTTTATATAAAGATAGAAAGAGTCTTCAGGAACTTTTCCACCCACCAAAATTTTAGTTATTGCGGTTTTAATGTTCCATATTTCAAAACGCAATAGAACCACTTTCAAAAACTTTTGTATGATGGCCGGAGAATACACCAAAATTTTCTCAAAGATTTTAAAAAAGGTTTTCCATAGATTTCGTTCAAAAGCAATCAGAGTATCATCTCTGGGACTTAAATCGGGAAAATAACGCTGGGAATAATTGATTAAACTTGGAATATCAGAGAAAGAGCTAATTTTCTTTCTTTCTTCCTCATCCATAATCAATCCTTTTAGATACGACAGCTTTGGATATATATAACCATAATCATCTATAACTGTTCTCATAGGCCTCCCGGCTTTACAATTGAAATGAAAAAATGAACCCATTAAAATTTAAATTTTAGTCCAGAGAAGGATTGCCACGATCAAACCATATACTGCCAATGCTTCACCTAAGGCTACAACCAAGAAAGCTTTAAAGAATCCTTCTTCATTTTCACCTAATACAGAAATAGCGGCAGTTCCAGTTGTTTTAATTGCATATCCAGCACCCAATACCGATGCACTCACCGCAACAGCAGAACTTATTGCAAGAATACCCGCATCGCTGGTACCAGAATCATCAGTTGTCGTATCGCCTTCTTGTCCAACAGCATCTGTTGTCATATTTACAGAGCCAATAACAGACAAAACTAAAACAAATTGAAAAACAACCATCAAGATTTTAAATTTTGTTTTACCGCGCGTAACAAACATCCCTTGTAATGATTTCTAAATAAGTAAAAAGAAGCAAAAATAAAAAGATTTTCGATAATTTATGCTAAAATTACAAATAAAAAGAGCATAAAGGAAATTTGGCTCAGAAATTAATAATTAGATTAAAAAAATTGTTGAAAGTTATCATCTAGTTGCCAATATGATTCTTACACTATCTGCAGTACTTTGAACATGGTCACAAGCTTCTTCAACATGTTTTAAAATTTCCCGTAATTGCATTATGATCCGAATATCCAAATCCGTTCGGGAATACAAATAAGATTCCAAGCTTCTATATAATCCATCAACTTTCTCCTCGATTAAATCAATTTTTTCACATTGTTTGCTTGCTTGGTCAAGGTTTTGACCCAATTGTTTCATCAACATCGAAAGGGTGTCACCCATATCAAGAAAGATCTTCACAATTTCTTTAAATTTGGCAACCATAGGATCCTCGGTTTTAGGATAGAATTCTAGCTTGGATAACCTCGCAGCCGCACCACCCTGGAAGCTTGCACAATCTTCCATTTTTAAAACCAATCGTAAAAAGTCACCCCTATACAAGGAAATTGCGCGGGCAACATCTTCTAAAGCTTCATCTTTAATTTTTCTGCTTTTTTTCTCTGATTGGGTTATCTTTAAAACAGCCGCATTTAATTTATCATCATCACTTTCAAGCCATCCATGAATAGCAATCCCAAGTTGTTTAAAAGTCGAGTTAATATGACGTGAAAGTTCTTCAAGTCGTGCAAATACTATTCGTTCTATTTCCATATGTTTATCCCTAATTTAATATTGGAAAGTTTATGCTTAAAAGATTTTTCAATTCATTTCCTATTGCTAGGAGTAAAAGAGGAGAAAATAGAGCAGAAAAAGCTAAAAAAAATCGACTCAATAAATCGAAAAATCTAATTAACAGTGAACGATAAGGACAGTAAGCTTGTAAAGACCGCGG
>CAZEPC010000212.1:0-8071 GCA_964513765.1 uncultured archaeon | reverse complement strand
AAGGGGCGCGTTGGCAGAACGCCAGCAAAAACTCAATTCTCACATTCATGATCTCATTCGAATAGCCGATATGTTTCCAGTAGTGGCAATTGTAATTACCAATCAAGCCCAAAGCAAGCCAGATGTATTTTTCGGGGATCCCACCCGGGCCACAGGTGGAAATATTTTAGCCCATAATGCTACCGTGCGAATCTATTTGCGAAAGGGCAAAGGGGAACAAAGGGTGGCTAAGATCATTGATGCGCCCAACTTACCCGAGAGTGAAGCCGTATTCACCATCATGGATACCGGGATTCAAGACATTTAGGGGACATACCTAACATATTTTTAGCTTTTTTGTACTAATTCTTCTATTGAATCTTTGGTATGATTATTTTAAATAGGAGGAATCCCAAGTATCTATAACAAAAATGACAATTGATGTGTTAAAACTTCGGGGTTCTCGGTACGAAATGGGTGTTCAGCAAGGTCGCTTGTATAGGATGATTGTGGGCCAGCTCAATGTTTTTAAGGTTTTTCGGGAGATGAAAATGGTCCAGGCCATCAAACCTGTGGGTGGTCCGCCGTTCAATTTTGTATTCAAGAGATTGTTAAACTTTGGCGGTCATAAAATTCGAAAAACCATCAGAGATTTTTATCCTCATCAATATGAACGGCTTATAGGACTCGCGGAGGGCTTTAATCTCTCAGAGAAGGAGATGGCTGCCAGTTTGTATATGGAAAATATGTCCGGCGATTGTAGTCGGGATATGGCAGAACCAAAAAAGGAATATCCTCCCCCTGGTGCTTGTACGGGAGGGATGGTAACCAACAAGAACTCCTCTTTCTTGCTAAAAAACTACGATTTTCCGAGTGAGCTCGAAAATTACCAGATTATACGCTATTCTGATAATACGGGGGAGGGTTATAAGACACTGGCCCTCACCGAAGGGCCGAGTCTGGGCCTCATTACGGGTATAAATGAAAAGGGGTTGGCCCTTACTTTAAATGCTGCCTATACTGATGATTTAGATATGGGAATGCCCCCCGCAACCATCACCGGACAAGAAGTCTTAGAATCTTGTGATGAGGTGGAGGAAGCCGTGGAGATGATCCAAGATGCCCCGGTTCCCATAGGATGGATCTTTATTATGATTGATAAGCACGGAAAGGGTCGCATTGTGGAAAAAACACCCAATTCGGTGGGTGTACGGGAGATGAACATTGGGGAGGATGGCGCATTCCTAGCCAGCGGGAATACTTTTAATTGTAAGAAAACAATTGAAAAGCAGCTTGCATGGGGAACAAAATGGTCTATCGACAATTATTCTGATCTAATGGTCTTGGAACCCTCTAAAGAGCGTGGAGATCAAATGGAATCACTTTTAAATCGATTAATAATGCAGAAGAAAAATCAGAACCAGATCAAAATAAAAGAACTTCACGAAATCTTGGCTGCACATAATGAAAAGGAACCGAACGGCGGTCCAACCACTATCTGCAATCATCATGAATACTACAAAACTCTTTCTGGCCATATTATTGATACAAAAACAAAGTCCTTTTACATTGGGGATGGAAACCCCTGCGAGGTGGATGAATTTCTGGAATATCCCTTTAAATTTGATTATGCTACACCGGATATGCGGTTTTACGCTCGCCATCTCAACGAGGATCAAAGGAAAAAAATGTTGTAAGAAAAAACACTCTATAAAGAGGAGAGGTCTATTTTACGCTGTTGTATTATCTTAACTTGAGCTTTAGGATTCTTTTTCTCACAAAGTGCTTTAAATTCATTTAAATCCTTTTCCCAATGATGATGGGGGATAACAAACCTGGGCTTTATCGTTTCTACTGCATCGATTGCTTGCGCTAAATTGGTCATATATCTATTTTGGCAATTTTTCCTTAAAAAGAATACGTATATTATTGGTTCCCGTAACTTGGATATTCCGTATTTCCCCCAAATAAGGGCGTTTTTCGAGTTTATTTCCATTAATTATCGGATAATAGATAAATATCTTTAATGGACATTCCAGGGCATGATGATGTTCCAAAAAGAAAAAATGGTGCAATTCCATTTTAAACTCAAAGTTTTTGTCCATATTGAGTTCGATATTGTGAATCGGAAAAGTGGAATTTCCAAAATGTAATATTCCGATCAACCCCTCGTTATTAAATGTGAACAGCGGTCTTTGGGATTTCGCTAAACCTCTCGATCCCGATTGTTCCTTCCTTTTCTCTGGGTTGTCTGAATTGCTTTCATTTCTGGGTTCTGAGAGGAAACTACGAATATTTTCATCGGAAATTCCGAATACTGAAAAATCTTCTTTATTCCTTCTCTGTGTTTTTGCACCCAGTTGTTGGGTTGTTTTTCTTTTAAGCCTAATTGCATTCAAAAACTTCCCAATCTCTTGGGCATGTATTGGCAATATCTCAAGTTCCTTTATGAGGGAGGAATGCAAGCTATATTCATCTTTTTCTAAAATAAGGCTAAAATTTGCATATGCTTCTCGTTTAATTTGTTTATAATAGATTTTATTCCAAGAATACACAAAGAATAGTGCAATTTGCTTAATTTCTCTGACTAAGTACGGTTTTTCCTTATTATGATCGATAATGCTCTTAAGATCTTGTTTGATTTTTCTTTGGGGTTGGAATTGCCTAAAAATTATTCCCATTTTTGTCTCAAGCATTTCAATAATAAATAGAGTTCCAGTTTTTTCCTCTCTCATAGTTTTCCAAATATAATTATCCCATGGAACACCTTATATCTCAAATTTTGAAATATTTTCTCCCAATTCTTGAAAATTTTTTAAAAAAATTCTAAAATATAGCTATAAATACAAAATCTATCAACAACCCCCCACATGAAGGAATAGTAGTTCTTGATAAGGAAAATAGGAAAAAATGCTTGGTTCTTGATTTTATCTCTTTATTTTATATCTTTGCTGTAATCAAAATCACAAATTCCAAAATGCCTTTATTCTATCTGAATCTAAATCCCATTTGTTTCCGCTTCCTTCCTCTATTTTGTTTGTAAGAAAGGCGGGTAATTTAGATGTCTCGGGAATGCCTGCTTGCTTATTGTATTCCTTTTCCAATTCGAGCCAACCTTTCGCCATATCAACCAAATCTTCAGCTGATTTATCCCAATTATACATGGCATTCAATATTTTCGAGAGAAGTTTGGTGTTTTCCCATGAAGGCCCAACGAAATAGCATAATCCACAAGAATCTACCAACATCACGAATATTTGTAATTGCTTTGAGAGGCGTACTTTCCCTTTGGCTTCGTTTAACTTTCCGTACTCTTGATCATCATATGCTTTTCTCCCTTTGATCGCGGGACCTGCGGTATGATCTGCACCCATAGGACTTGTGACGAATGTAACTCCCATTCCTTTAAATGTTCGGGGGTCATAACCCGGCAATCCTTGTTTTTTCACGGTTGGATCCCTTTCGACATCCAAATATTTGGCCAATCTATGTGCTCCCTTATTAAGCAACTGGCTTTTTTCATCTCCTTCTTTATATCCCTTTAAGAATTCCACGACCGCCTTTCCATCACCCCATTCGATCTCACCTGCTTCCATTAACACCGCAAGCGTATTCCCCGCTTCTATGGTATCAATTCCGATATCATCGCATTGATGGTCAATTTTAGCCAGTGTTTCGATATCATTAATTAATAAATTGGAGCCGTTTAACGCGATTGTTTCATATTCCAAGCTCGAGGTGATATGGTTCCCTTGTTTATCATTCACTATGTTTGAGCACCGAATCGCACATCCTGGACTGCATCCAACGCTGTATTTTCCCTTATTTTTATCGATAAATTCGTGAAGTGCATCTCCGTTGATCTTCTCAAAATCCTTGAACGATCCTTTGCGGAAGTTTTTTGTGGGAAGTCCATTCACAGCATTGACAATATTGACCGTTATTGCTGTTCCATATTCGGAAAAGGTTCGCTTCGTTTTATAGAGTTCCATAAACCATTCTTTTGTGAGATCTTTGAAAGCATCAAAATCATGATATTCAATTTGCTTGGATTTAGTGGTGGGACATACCACAACCGCCTTCACCTTTTTGGATCCCATAAGGCCGCCGAGACCTCCTCTGGCAGCAGCTCTACTGGGATAACCCTCTAAATCTGTTGATTGTATCGATGCACTTTTTCCTTGATCCTCCCCTACGGGCCCAATGCTTAACACTCCTATTCTTTTCCCGTATTTATTTTTTAATTTATCTGCCAATTCGTAAGTTCCTAAACCTTTGTAGGGGGTTCCATCTATGATATCTGCCTTTCCGTCTTCTATTTTTATTATCTTTAAACTCTCCGCCCTCCCTTCCAAAATGATTCCCCTTATCCCTTGTCTTGCAATTAATGCCGGAGATCTTCCGCCGCAATTTGCTTCTTTTATGCCACCTGTTAAAGGACTTTTTCCTCCGATCGACATTCTGCCCGAATTTGGTGCCGGAGTTCCGCTTAAAAAGCCACAACTAAAAATGAGTTTGTTCTGCTCTTCCAAGGGATCGCAATCCGCTGGAACCGAATCATACACAATTTTTGATGAGAGTGCCCGCCCCGCATATGTAAAATATTTATGCTCTTTGTTTATCTCATCATATTGTAAATCACCAGAGCTAAGCTTAATTGTAATTAATGTGCTCATATATATACAAGGATTTTCTAAACCTAAAATAATTCGGATTAAAAGAAGTGACGATCTAGTTCCTCTCGGAGAGAATTGAAGCAAAAGGGAATTTCCTCCCATCCTCTGATTTCACCACAATTGTCCCATTCCCTACTGCTTCTTGCATTCTCCGGATTTCTCGCTCCAATTTGGATGGATTTTTGGAGGAATCATCCATATATCCCCCATAATGGGTGGTTATGCAGATTTTTGGTCTAATTTGTTTAAGTAATGGGATAAATTCATTCACGGTAATATGTCCCCTCACTTTTTTATCGTCAGGCCGTAAGACATTCGCAACCAAGATATCTACTTCTTTAAAATATTTCACATACCCATCAAATGTCTGGGTATCAGACGTAAATCCGATCGTGTAGTTATATTGTCCGTTTTTGTTTCCTATCTCAAAGATATACCCGTAATTTTCGACATTATCGTGATGTGTCGGAGTCACATCAATTATTCTGAAATCTTTTTGGAGTTGATATTGTTTATGGAGTTTTGGAGGGATTATTCGGGCCATTATTTTTTGATAATACGGATCTAGATATTTCAGATAGCTTTTGGGGGCCACGAGCGTACCGGTAGGGGTTCTATATTTGTGATCGGGTTGGCTACTTTCGATGATGATTGGGATGGACATACAATGATCGGTGTGCATATGGGTTAGAATGATGTATTGAGTTTTGATGGGATCGATTCCATAATCATTTATATCCCGAATCGCCCCTGGACCGGGATCGATATGGCATTGGAGTTTCCCCCCCAAGCACTGAAAGATCATTCCTCCTGTGGATCGATATTGTTTCTTGCACATGTAACGCCCACCCCCAGATCCAAGAATGATTATTTGATCCGAGTTAAACTTATTTCTCCACTTTTTGGAATGAATGTCGGTCATTTTTATCCTCCGTTAAAAGAAAGAAACCAGAAGGATTATTTAATTTTACGCAGAATATTATATATGGCATTTGAATTAGACAATTTTTTGGCCCTTGTGTTTCGTTTGGGGATTATGGTTGTTGTCTTTTATCTCCTTTTCCAAAAATTCTACAGAGATTATCAAAAAAGCAAAAAATCGGGGTTTGTCAACTATTACTTTTTGGGATTTTCGGCATTATTCCTCATCATGTTAATCTTCCATATTCTATACGGGTCCTACGAGCTTTATTCAAATACCGTAGCAGACCCAGTCAACTTAAAATCCCAATTTAACTGGTACTCGGAGTCCGAGGATTGGATAGGGAAGATCGCCAATAACCAAATGAGACCCGCATATTTAATCTTCTACTTCCTCACCAATTTGGTGCTGGCCGCACAAATATATCCTTTGGAGCTTGCCAACGGCTGGAAAAAAAACCCGGTGATGAGAACTATCATTGTATGCGGTTCAAGTTTGTGGCTTAATTTTATTCCTGCCATAGGTACATCCGCAGCCGCCGCTATAATTGTAATCTTGGGGTTTGCTGGTATCGGGATCGGATTTCTCACTAACATTGCGATCAATATCAAACTTTATATAAAATCAGCCGGGGTTCTCCGAAGAAGGGCATTATATGCGATTTTCGCATTCATCTTCTTTGCCGTGGGTATTTTATGGAGCATGGAAATGGGTTTCGGGGAAGCAATTCACGAATCAATTAGCTATAGATGGGATGTAGTCGTTGGATCTGTTCTTCAGATAGTTGGTGCTTTTTTCTACCGTGTCGGCTATAGCAAAGAGGGAGAAATAAGCTTGGAAAAAGAAGAAAAGATCGGGGAAAAGCTCACGTTAATCGAGAACATAAAAGGGAAATTTACCAGATATGATCTTATGGATTGGCTATTCATCGGGGGTGTTCTGGGATTCTTATTTTTGGCGTTGGCGTGGCATTTGTATCCCTTGGAAAACAACTATTCTATCATGAAGGATACGATATCTTTCCTTGGTTCCAGCGATGGCGATAATAACCCTCAAGGTTGGCCCCTTTTTACGGTCTCTTTGATAATATTCGGAATAATGCTTACTCCCGTGGCAATATATCGCTTCAAAAAGCTGCGAAAAATCAACAAAATGTTTTCCATTTTTAGCCTCCTCTTTTATCTTATTGCCAATCTGGGCCTGATATTAATAGCGCTTTTCCCCGATAACGGGGGTGAAAGTTTTATTCAGGACTTAGATGCGGGAAAGTTGCACAATACGGTAGCAATGCTTTCGATTGGCGGATTTGCGCTTGCCATTTTGGTTGATTTTATCGTATTTCTTGTGGATGTGAGAAAGAATGGAATCCTTAATAAAAAAGTATGGATCCCCGTGTATATAGTATTCTTTGTGGTGGTGGTAATGACCGCCTACACTCAAATATATTGGGAATTGAATTGTGAAAGCAATTGCTGGCCGGGAGATGGTATATATTCCTTTCCGTTATGGGAATGGATCGTATTTCTCACGATGTTCGGAGTGCTCTTCGCGAAAGATCTTTCACTCCCCAAGAGTTTTTCTAACTTTCACAAGAAGAAAGAATGATTTGACCAGAATTTATAGTTCTTTTTATTTTTTCCCCTTATTTTCTTTTCTTTATCCACTTCATTAAAAGCCCATATTTTTTGTGTGATGCTTCATTTAATCCATCTATGCTCGATCCAAAAATATCCGCGGAAGAAATGAGTCAAATCTATCAAAAGGCTAAAGAAAATGGTGTGATTGGGGAAAATAATCTTTCGGTTATCTTTTTCGATCTTACAAGATTACAAGAGCGAATAGAACACCTCAAAAAAGTGTTTCCCCCTAATGTGAAACAAACGGTGGCGATTAAAACAAATCCCTTGATTGGTGCAATGGAAAAGATTGTTGAGTCGGGCGGTGGTCTTGAGGCAGCAACATTTACCGAGGTCGAGCTAGCACGCGCAGCGGGCGCCGCGGGTAACATGATTGTTTATGATTCCCCCGTAAAGACTAGGGATGAGCTGAACATAGCACTAAACGAATATGGGGTCCGGGTTAATGTAGATAATTTGGAAGAGCTTCGAAGGATTGAAACTCTTGTAAAAGATCCCAAAAAAGCCGAGGTTGGCTTGCGGGTTAATCCCCAAATTGGCACGGGAGAGATTGGAACCATGTCCGTAGCGGGTGAATATTCCAAATTTGGGATTCCAATTATGTACGGGAAGGATGCGATAGTGCAGGCGTTCCTTAAGTATCCTTGGCTAAATGGGATTCATCAGCATTCGGGCTCCCAAGGGTTGGGCTTGAAAATGCTGGTGGCCGGCGTGAAAGTAATCTATGATTTGGCAATCGAAATTAATAATATCCTATCCAAGAAGAACTCCCCAAATCGGATTGAATATTTGGATATTGGTGGGGGATTTCCCATTTCTTACCGCCCTGAAGAAACCCAGCTTCCCATGAAGGATTA
>CAZEPC010000211.1:0-8089 GCA_964513765.1 uncultured archaeon | reverse complement strand
TTTCAAAACAACCGGAGATTCACGGAAAAGAGCTTTTAAATCTGCCGCAGGCTTTATAATCTTTTTCTTAGGAAGTATGGTCAATAGCACCCTGGGAAAGACCATAAGCCTAAATTTATTCGGGGAGTATGGAGTTATCATTAACTATTTACTTTACGGAATTTTATCCAGTGTGGGAATTGTTATTTACCACAAATCACTCGTATTCTAAGGAAAGGAATCATAAAAATGGAATTAAATTGGCCCAATAAATCGCAGGCACTTTGCTTTTTATCTGGAAAAGAAAAAAAATTGGGAAATGGAGTTTGGATAGATAATAAATCCTTTTTTTCTCATTCTAACCAATTTGAAAAAAACACCTCAAGAAACGGATTAAAATTAAGAAAGGTGTTTGGAACCCCGAAAGATAAAACCCAAAATATGCTCATTTACGGGGATAACCTAATTGGCCTTAAAGCACTTTACGATAAAGGAATTCGTGTTCAGCATATCTATATAGATCCCCCCTATAATACTGGAAAAGATTTATATCAATACAGAGATATTTTTACCCATAACCAATGGCTCTCTATGATGTACCCCCGCCTCAAATATCTCCAAAAGCTCCTCCAAGATAATGGATTAATATTCATACAAATCAATGATAAAGAATGCGCATATTTGGATCTCATCCTCAGAGAAATATTTGGTCTTAAAAACAAGATTGGGTCCATTATTTGGAGGCGGAGGCAGTCTCAAGCCAATCTAAAAAAGACCGTATCGACCATCCATGATTACATTCTGGTATATGCAAAAAATAAAATCAATATACCAAATTCCATATTGCAGAATTTTAATAATTTACTATGGACGAATACCGGCGAATTCGGCCACAACCAAATGGCCTCCAAGGAGATTAAGGGATATTTCGGCGACAAGACTATTTTCGACACACCTAAACCTGAGATACTTCTATATCATATTTTGGACAATTTTAGTAAAGAGGGGGACGTTATCCTCGATAGTTTTGCGGGATCCGGGACCACCCTTGCAGTAGCCCATAAAATGAACCGAAAATGGGTAGGAATTGAGAATGTGTATAAATCATTTGAGCTTTGTAAAAAAAGAATGCAAAATATTGTACAAATGCAATCCAATGAAACGGATTTAAAAATAGATGAAACCATTAAATGGAAAGGTGGAGGAGGATTTACCACTTATGGTATAGAAAATAAGGAAATCGATATTCTTCCAAATGGAGAAGGTGAAAGAGAAAATATTTTGGAACCTTATCAAAGGAAAACCTTTCAAATGAAAAAAGGTCAAACAAAAATAAATAATACCCAAAAAGAAATTCTTAAGTTAAAATTAAATCATTCAAAAAAAGATCACACTAAATCAGATCAACAAAGTGAAACAGTGGAAATACGTAAAGAAATTAATAAAAAAATACAAAAAATCAAATCTGAGGTATTCGAAAAGAGCGGACAACAAGAAAAAAATGGAAAACAAAACCCGTATCAAAGTATTTTTACCTTTCTCCGCTTCAAATTCACAAATTTAAATAACCACAATGATTTAATTAAGCAGATCTGGAAGGATGTAAAAAAACATAAAGACGTCCAAAATATACCAGATTTTACTCAAAGTCTTTTTTCACATCCAGAATTTTTTGTTTTTTGTAAAAAATTATTGAAAACCTTGCATTCGGCCATTAGAGAAACCGGTTTTTTAGCAATTCATTGTTATGAAGCCTGCTATCATCCCTTGAAAATCCTTTTAGACGAGATGTTCGGAGAACAAAATTTCATCGCTACTTTTATCTGGAAAAAACAAATGAATCAAAGGGAGATACAAGATAATGAAATTACCTCTAAAAAGGATATCCTCAATATAAAGGGATATTGGAGCGACTATATTCAATATCCCTATGATTATGTTATTTTATATGCAAAAAATTCGGGAAAAATGAATTTTCATAAACTTCCACCAAGTGATAAACTCTACCGAAACCCAGATAATGATCCTCGGGGTCCTTGGATAAGCCACCCTCTGGTCGCCTCAAAAAAATCAACCAACAAAAAATTTACGTATAAATTTAAAGATGGAAGAGAGGTCACCAGAAAATGGAGATATCCACCTGAATCTATCCTTAAATTAGAGGAAGAAAACCGAATTCATTATACTCAACCGAGAAAGGGTGTAGGCGTTCCCCGAGTTAAGAAATTTTTCTCCGAGAGATTAAAAGAGTTTCGCAAAACCGGAAAACGGGGGACCACACCAAATAGTCTCCTTATTGAAGAAGAACACGGTATTCTTAATTGGAAATATATTTATGAGAGAAATAAATCAAATTGCATTGATTATAAGGCATTGGGATTCAAGCAATTGATCAATTTTATAGACGAAATAACATCCTCTGAGGAAGAATCCCATATCATAATATAGAGGAAAAAGGGAATTAAAACCAATAAGTTATAAAGAGAAAAGTAATAAAGAGAAAAAAGCATATCCATGGTATTCCGCTGCTTCCCAACCAAGGATATGCTGCGTTCAAGCGTTAGGAACGTAAATCGTTAGCCATAAAAAAAGTTATAGACCGTTTCATTTTCTTTATCCCTATTATTTGAACCCCAGAAGAACAACAAACCCTTATTCTTTTCTTAAATGGCCAGATATGAGAATCAAACCATTCAGAATCATTAGTTTTGCTGTCAGGAGGATAAGAAAACGAATTTGTCAACTTTTTTGATGTTACTTTACATTCCTATTTATATTATTATTATTAATTCTCATATTTAAATTTATTAAATTTTTATGAAAATCTTAATAATGCTCAAACAAATGTTTTAATAAAAATACAATCATCTAAGTAAACCTATCAACAACCCTTATAAGTAAGGAAAAAAAAGCAAAAGAAAGAAGATTTTAAAATCCAACAACCTAATCAAGGATTAAGAAAGCCAAAAGAGGAGACTCAAACCCTCAAAACGGAGAATAACCTCGGTTGCCACCAATAGAAATATAACAATGTAAAATTTGATATCGAAAATCTCTTTAAACCGGGAAGAATAGTTCCATAAGGGTTTAAATCTTTTTCCCGTGATTTTTTCATATCCAAAAAATACGAGATTAATTCCAAGCAAGATATAGAGGTTTCCTAATAGAGGGGCGAAAAATGCATCCATCTCGCCGGATTCACCCACCTCAATCAAAACCTCCAAATAATAAATAGAATAAATTGAAATACCCACAAAGGCCAAAAGTGTTTTTATGGTGGGTGCGTTAAACACACATCCCATAATGATCACGGTGGAAATAATAATCCCGAAGATAAGCGGAGTTATATGATAGTTAATATTCCCATAACCCAATTCCCCCAAAAAGAGGATTTTCACAATGGAATCCAACAATAAAATGGCCCAATATGTAAATACCATAAATATAATTCCCCTAATACCTTTCCAAAATGGGTGCTTATAATTTGCATCCACCTTGGGGAATTTGTCCAACCAAATTACACCCAGAAGAGAGAAACCGGTAATAATAAGCATTAAAAACATCATAAATAAAGGAGTCATAAGCCACATTAGAATGCAACCTCCGGAGATTCATTTCCATAGGGAGTGATGGTTTCTGGCCTCATCATTCCGTTTTCATAGTTTAATCGAATTTGGTCGATAATGTCATAGGACGGGGATAGTGTTTTTATCGTTATGGATTCGGAATCGAAGAAAAGTTTGGTAAATGATGCCCCCATTGCTGCCGATTGTGTAATTTTCTGGGGCTTCATATACGAGTTTTGTAAACCACCCCCACCACCCAAACAAATATAATTAAACCCTTCGGAATAGAACCGCTCATATCCGTGTTTATGACCATATAGGGTTAGAGAAACATTATATTCCTCAATAACAGGTTTCAAATATTTTAAAAGCGTTTCATCATTTCCCAGTGAAGAAAATATTTGCCTATGAAAGACCAAGACCCGATATTTTTGTTTTAAGCCCTTTTTCAAAGTTTCATTCAACCAGGTGTAAGCACGAAGATTATCTTCCGCCTCGTAAGGATTTCTATCGCCCATATTCGCGATCTCCATCATCGTGAATTGTACATTCGACCAATTAAATGCATAATAACAATCCATTTGATTTGTAGTATTCCCAAAATATTTCAAGTAGAGACTTTCATTATTATCAGGATCATCGTGATTTCCTGGGACCGTAATGATCGGGAGAGTATCAGAAACCTTATTTGCATGTTTCCAGAAAAAGTTCCACGTGTCTTGGTCATCTTCGGTTTGTCCCACATCCCCGGCAATCCCCAAGAATTCGGTGTCAACATATTCATCAATGGCTTTTGTAATGGTATCGAAATGGCCAGTACCCCACAATTGTTGAGTATCGGAAATAAAAGTCACATTGAAGGGCTTAAAATAATCTGGTTGTGTTTCGGGGGCAGTTTTAAATGATTGTATCGGGGAGATATATCTTCCTTCCGAACTTTTTGCTCTGTAAAAGATTTTTTTATTCGCGGGTAAACCTTCCAACTTTACACGGTGCATGAAAGTTTGTGCTGAAAATTCCTTGGAAAGGTATAAATTCTCCTTCTCAAAGCCGTACTCGACCGTTGAATCTACCTTTGATTCGGTTTCCCACGATATATATGCTTCTGTATGGGGATCAATCCCGTTCCAATGGACCCAAGGATTCTTTTGGAGAGGACTTTGTGCCTCAATAATCATAGAACTTCCTAAATAAAGAAGAATAGGGCTTAATACTAAGAGTGAAAGCAATAATCTCTTCAAAAATGAGAGTATCAAATGCCTAACTTTTTGCTCTGAATTCATATACACTTATCTATGTGATTGTAAAAGAAAAAATTGTTCCTCAATCTAAGGGGATAATTGAGTTTTCAAAAAAATGGAAGGAATTGAATACTCATTTTATTTCTCGCAATCAATCATAACATGGATAACATCCGGCTGGTGTTCTTCCCTGAGTTTAAAGGCCTCTTTTATCTCACTGAGGCTTTTTATATGAGTTACCATCTCTTTGGTATTGACCATCCCTGAGTTAACCAAATCAAAACCTTCATTGAAAAATCTTCTCATATCAATGTCTCTTTTAGGCTCGGTGGAATATATATTTAATCTCTTTCTATGTACTTTATAAAAATCAATTGGTTTATTACATGGACCTATACATCCATACATGATAATTCTTCCATTTTGGGCACAGCATTCAATTGCATCCAACATCCCATCCCCCTCCAAAAGACAAGGAATAACCACATCAAAGCCTTCGGGAAATTCATCTCTCAATACTTCCATCGACGGTTGATCTTTATCTTCTAATTTGAACGTATGAGTTGCACCGTATTTTTTGGATAGTTTCAATTTACTCTCAAAAAGATCTGTGACGACCAAATTCTTGGGGGAATGAAGCTTGGCAACTTGGGTTAATACTAAACCCGAAACACCTTGACCCATGATTAAAACATTCTTGGTAGGATCGATCTCAGCCAATTCAATGGCATGAATCACACCTGGCAAAATCTCTACCAATGAAGCCTCCAACATAGGAAACTCATCTGGAAGCTTTTTAATATTGAAAGGCTTACAGCATAAAAATTCGGCAAAAGCACCCCACACATATCTTAAGCAGACCTTATCGCCCTTTTTTAATCCGATTACATTCTCCCCCACTTTGTTGATTATTCCTGCAACTTCATGGCCTAATCGAGTAGGAAATGATACAAATTCTGGATCCCGCACCCCTCTGTAGGTTTCCACGTCAGACCCACAGATACCCACATATTTAATCTTAATTTGAACTTCATCATCTTTAGGTTCTGGAATTTTGGCCCGGGCCAGTTCTATTTCAAAAGGTTTCTTTAAAACAGCGATATTTTGTCCTTCTTTTGAATCATTTGGCAATAATTCTAATTCTGGTTGAGTCATTTTTTCTGGCATAATAAACTATTTAGGGAAATTTTTTTTGCATAAATAAATTTTTCATAGTAAGTAAGTAATGATTGAGTAAAGGAATTAATTGCTCAACTCTATATAATATATTATCTTCAACTAAAAACATATAAAAAAGCAGAAGATGGCAAATTATGAGTGAATCACCCAAAATCGAACTCCCAAATAATGGGGAACAAAATGATAAGGAAGAAGATATCTTTAAAATATCCTTTAAAAACCCTGTCCCCAATGCAATTGCTGATGAACTTCTCCTTAAAATTACGGATGAATTATTACCCAATTTGCAAGATATTAACCCAGATATTTCACTTAATCCTATTTTCAATGATAAAAAGGAAATGATTGCCATTGATTTTATGGAACCCTTATCCGAGGGATTTAAAAAGGAAGTCATCCCTAAAATTCGAAGATTTTTGGATGTAATCCTTAAAAAGAGAAATGGTACCCAACCAAGGATGCCAGGGATCGAATCGTTTGGTTCCGACGACTTAACAGATACTTTAAAAAGTTTCACGGAATTATTGGGGACATACCATGTTAGGGTCATATATCTTTACATCCCAATTTTAATTTGTATTTTTTCTGCAATGTTTTTAGCTTGGTTAACCAAATATCCTGCAGAGATAGATTTAAATGCCTCCCTTATAGATCCTGAGGAAGAATCTGTTATAGGTATTATCCTCAATGGATTAATTCCCGTTTTAATTAGTGCAGTCGTTATAACTATAATTTGGCTGGCAATTAAAAAATACGGCTTGAAAATTTTCAAATATATTATGGGGGTAATGGTGCTCTTTTACGATTGGTATGGATTTGTATTCTTTACAGAGATAATCTTTTATATTTCATGGGATTGGATGGTTGCAACGACACCACGGGCTTATTTCTTCGAGATACTTTATCATATTCTACATTGGGGTACTTTAGTCTATGCATTTTATTTGGGCAGACAGTTTTTTAAGAACAAATTAAGTGAGAAAACAAAAAATATACTTGTTCTGCTATTTGGTATATTTCTGGGGAGTATATTTGGTATTTCATTCCCCACATGGTCGATGATTGCTTTTGCGGCCTTTTTATCTATTTGGGATTTGATTACAGTATTCAAAGGGCCGTTGGGAAAGATAGCCAACCAAATACAGAAAAATCGGCAAAAATACCATGATTTGATTGAAGAAAAGTTGGAACGCGGAGAAATTGATGAAGAAAAAGCCTATGAGATGGGATACGGCACATCATTACAAGATGAAGAGGTAAAAAATGTGAGGGTGAGGGATTATATAAAAGACATTACTATCGAGATTGGATCTGGAGACTTGATCCTTTATTCTGCGCTAGTTGCCCACGCATTTGTAATGACCCTAAGTTGGCTTGTCACTTTCTTAACTATCATAGGTGTTTTGTTGGGAATGGTGGCTACATTATACCTTTTATTTAAAAAAAAGAGAGTCTTACCGGCTTTACCATTCAGCATGCTTTTTGGAATTATTTTATTCTTGAGCACGGCATATGGATTGGGCTATATGTAATGAGGGGAAGAATTTTCAACATCCCCAAAACCCTATTTATCATCTATTTTTCGTGGAATAAAATATAACCGTTAGGGAGCAACTCTATTTCCAGGCCTTTCTCACCATAGATAAGTTCGGTCCCTGTTAGGGAAATCTTATAGAGATCCTTTTTGATTTCAAATTGCTCTTTAAGATCATCAATGACAACTTGGTGGTTATTGTGCCAATCCTTATTATAAATCAAAATCATGGATTGTTCTTCTTGGAGATCTTGTTTTTTTAAGAGAAGAACCGCCAAATCAGGATACTCAAACTGTTCCATTGGGCCATCTTGATTCAATGATAAGTATTTCTTCTTTAAATCGTTGATTTGCTTTATCTTATCTGTAAGATCCCATCGGGGCTCTTCCCAATCCGAAGGATCGGTGTCAGTCACGCTTAGTTTCTTCTTAAAACCGAATTCATACCCAATAGGGATCTGTACACCGGCCGAAAAAAAGCAGGCAAAAAGATAGCGAAACTCTTGTAACTCCCTATTTCCATCACTTTCTCTTGCCAGCCTTTTAGTATCATGACTTTCAGGGAAGCTAATAGTGGGTGCCAGCTTTCT
>CAZEPC010000210.1:0-8111 GCA_964513765.1 uncultured archaeon | reverse complement strand
AAAGCCCTCAGGCGGCGGTAGTGGCGGTGGCGGCGGCAAGTCAAACTTACCCCCACCCCCCAAAATGCCCCCCTCTAAAAAAGGCGGCGGTGGCGGCGGACCACCCAGCGGACCTCCTGGCGCAGTTAAGAAACCATCATTTTCAAAGAAATCTGGAGGACCTCCCAGCGGACCTCCAGGATCCAAACCCTCGGGTGGCGGTGGCGGCAATGCAGGTGGCGGCGGTGAAGGCGGCGGTGGATTAGGTGGCCTTAGAGATGAGATGTTGAGTGAATTAGACCGCTTAAAGAAGATCATGCGCGGCGGTTAAAAAACAAAATAAAATTTGAATACCAATTTTTTTATACCACTTTTGTATATCCTGTCCTATAAATTTAAAGCAATTAAATTCTTTTTTCACTAAATGAATGAATCTAAAAAAGGAAAAAGTCAATCAAAAACGTTATATGAACCTAGAATGGAGTCAAATAAACCGGGTTCTCTTAATCTCAAACGAACAATCCTTTTGTCTCTGAGCTTTTTCACGGTCTTAATGGCTTGGATGTATTTCAATTTTAAGGTTCCTTTAATATTAGATGATTTATTGTCCAAAACAAACATTTCAGCTGTTCAAACCTTAAAAGGCTTAATTATGGCAATAGATAATCTAATTGCAGTTTTGGTTCAACCTTATTTTGGAAATCTCAGTGACAGGACTAAGAGTAAGTTTGGGAGAAGAATGCCTTTTATCATAGTCGGAACAATACTCTCGGCAATTTTCTTTTCAATTATTCCAGTTTTTGGCATTCTAGGTAATCAAATTGAGAATCCTACACAAAATTCAACAAAAATTACTCAACTCATTGTGGGATTAGTCATTATTATTCTGTTATTTGATATTTCCATGTCTACCTTTCGATCTGTTTCAATTGCTATATTACCCGATTATACCCCCGATGAAGTGAGATCTAAAGGGAGCGCCATACAACAGTTTATCGCGAATTTAGGCGGAGTTATGGCGTTTGGGATCCCAATCTTCTTGGGATTGTTCACTTTTAAAGAAGGTTCCCCTTGGGGAGATCTTCTTGGCTTTTTAATTGTTTCAGTCGCCATGATCCTCGCACTTATTGTGCAACTCTTGAAAATAAAAGAAACTCCCACCGGTGATAAATTTTTTGAATTAAATTCGGTTCCCTTTGATATTGATCCCGTGGATTTCAAAGTCACAGAAAAAAGAGAAATAAAAGAAGAAAAAGTGGACAAAGAAGAAGAAGAAACAGTCCTCTCCGTTCTAAAAGAGATATTTACCGCGGAAGATAAAAGCTTTCGAAATATGCTTTTTGTGGTCTTTTTCGCATATTCAGGATTTGCTGCCATAGAAGCCTTTTTCTCAAGTTTTGCCACGATCTATATGGGAAAAGCAGAAAGTGTTGCAGGTACGTTATTCTTGGCTTATTCTGTGCCTATGATCCTCACTGCCTATTTTTGGGGACTATTAGGCCAGAAAATTGGGAGGAAAAAAGCAGCCCGATTTGGTTTGTTTGGCATCATCATAGGAGCCACTTTGTTTGTCGCTTTCGTAGTTCCTAATGTATACAATCCGATCCCAGAATCGGAGGATTTCTTGGATAGATGGGATTATATCGTTATGATGAATTTGGCTTTAGTTTCGATGTCGTGGATGTGCTTTATCGTAAACAGCTTTCCCATAGTCTGGGCTTTATCACCAAAGGGAAAAACTGGAACCTACACTGGTATATATTACACCTTTAATCAATTTGCTTACACTCTGGCACCGATTTTAGCTGGGCTCAACCTTGATTATATTGCCACTTCGGGCACTGCTCAATACATCGCGTTATTTCCAATGGTGCTGGTATTGATCATAATTTCATTTATATTTATGCTACGAGTGAAAAGCGGAGATAAACAATTATCGGAAGAGAAAATTACAGAATTTAATGAAAAGTTTAAAGAAATAGACTGATTCAAGAAATTATTAATTTTAATTGATTTTTTAGTTATTTTTGTCTTTCTTCTTTTTCTTTCGTCTTATATTTTGGTTGTGACAATTTTGCGGGTTTAATAAAGCCAGCATATACCAACCAAATCGCAATAATCGCAAATATCCAAGCCATGAAATAAAAGGCGGAATAGGCGATATTAAACACAATTAGCATAAAACGATCTAAAACAAGACAGATAAAAATACATATAAAGGATAAGCTTGCACCTCCGAGACTTAATATTCCCTTTCTATAATTTTCTTCACCCTCAACATCTTTAAGTCTCTTTGCAAGCTTGAATGCTTGGACAGTGAAAGGAATATAAACGACCATTGCAAATCCTAAAAGTAAAGAGAACGATATGATTTCAAATACTTGGTTGGCTCTCTCCTCCTCAAGATTGAATGAATATACCGTCCCTAAAAAGATGCAAATCCCTAAACCGATTAAAATTACAATATTTCTCTTGTTTTTTGGAATCTCTTTTTTAAAAATCCTTAAATATAATTCATAGGAATAAATGGTACCAATTACCACACCAATAAAAGAGAATCTTGCCCCGTGAAGTCTCCCTACTAACCCAAGATATGGTGAATCATAAAGTGTCTCTGGGACTCCCCCATACCGTGCATTTAAAAATTTTGAAATTGCCGAGAAGAAAATAGCCACACTATATCCGATAAAAATTCTAAAACTGATATTTTTAAGCGGAGTAGGTTTGATTTTCTTGTATTTGTATTGTAAATAAAGGATATAGTTAAAGATGATAAAAACAATAATTTCGTAATACACGGCTATATCAGCAACTGGGCCAAAATTTTGTACCATTATCATCATTAATCTCTCCTTCTTGTTTCTTTTTATTTTTGTTTTTTCTCCTATATAAATCTTAATTCCTCATTTTTTTCATTTCTGATAAACCTCATTTTTCATACGGACCTCATTTTTCATACGGACATCACTATTCTGAAAATCATAAGATTTTAATAAATCAAAAGTGAAGGGAGCTTATGCTCAAAATTGCAAAAGGGATCGAGATTGTTGATATTTCCAGTCCTATTATAGGGAAATTACAGCATGCCCATTGTTCAAGCGTAGTTTCCTTTAAGAATGGAACTATTTTTGTTGCATATTTTCACGCCGTGAATGAGGCTCACCATACCCAGTGCATTTTTGGAAGAAAACTGGTTCAAGGCGAAACGAACTGGTCTGAACCCTTCCTTATCACAGAACATAAAAAGCTTTTTAGGTTTGAGGGAAATCCAGTACTCTGGATTGCACCCGATACTAAAAAGTTATTTCTTTTCTATGTAACCAGTTGGGGCGGGTGGAGCACCTGTATCTTGCGATATAAAACCAGCACAGATCAGGGAAAAACTTGGTCAAACCCTAAAAAAGTACATCGACATATTTCCAGATTGTCAAAGAATCCCCCGATTATGTTAGAAAATGGGAACTACCTGCTCCCCGCCACCATCGAGTTTCGTGAATGCACCCCTCTTTTTTACCTTAGTGATGACCAAGGGAAAACATGGCGAGATGTGGGTGCCCGAATTGTGGTTCCAGAAAAATATTGGCCACCCAATAAGGCAGAATCATCGAAATTTCCCGAGCGGATGCTGGATCAACCAACCGTGATTCAAAGAAAAGATGGGACCATTTATTGTTTGATGCGGGCATATAGACCATTAGGGAAAATGTACGAAACTCTCAGTCACGATGGAGGGAAAACATGGTCGAAACCAAAACCCGCCCTCTTACCAAATCCGGACGGAGGATTTCATATGATTAAACTCCAAAGTGGCAATATATTTATCATCTACAATCATTCTTCTGAGGGACGTAATCCTCTTTCTGTGGCCTTATCCGAAGATGGCGGTCGAACCTGGAAATATAGAAGAAATTTATGTGAATATCATCCCCCAGAAAATAATCCTCAGGAAGGAAATGATGCCCTTGGAAATCAGAAAGAAAATTTCCAATATCCCACCTGCTATCAAGCCAATGATGGTGTGATTCATATTAGTTGGTCCCACGGTTATTCTTTGGAACTCAATAATCGCCCTAAAAGGATCACCGATATTCAATATACCTCGATAACAGAGGACTGGGTTAGAGAGGAGCTCTTTTCTGAGGAAACATGGTTGTTATAAGAGGCTTGATTTTTTTTTATTTTTGAGAGAAAGATAAATACCTCTCTTTCAATTGGGAAAATGGAGAAAAACTAAAATGATGGGGAATTAATGATAGAGTATGGAAGAGTCTGAATCGAAGCGGCAAAAAATCGGTTTAATGGCCATTGGGGATGAAATTTTAGATGGGGATGTGTTAGATACAAACTCTAACTGGTTATTGAAACAAATCGATCGATTAAACCATGATGTGAAGCGGGTGGAGGTTCTCCCGGATGAGTTAGATGAAATTGGCAAATCGCTTCGTCGGTTTATCAGAGATAAATTCCAAAAGATTTTTCTGTACGGCGGGATAGGTCCCACTCACGATGATATTACGGTCCAAGCGGTTGCTTCCTTTTTGGGAAGAGAAATGAATACCGATAAGAAGGCCAAAGAGTTTGTGAAGGAACAATATCGCGCGTATCATGAAATGGGTATTTTAAAAAACCCAAACGCCGAGGAAATTCCGGGAGCCATGAAAATGACCAAATTACCCACTGGATCTAAAATAATTAAAGCCCGAGGGGTAGCTCCTGGAGTGTATCTTAAAATCGAACCAAACGAGCTAAAATCACTCGCGCCCCATCAAGCTGCCGAAATATTTATCATGCCGGGTGTGCCTTCTGAATTAAAGTATATGTTTCGCCATAACATTAAAGACCATTACTTGCACAAGAATCCACACAGGAAATATGTGAAAGAAATCATCACGAAGACCGAGGAGGCCCGATTATATCCGACCTTTTTGGAGCTGAAAGAAAAATACCCCAAAGTGAAAATCGGATCCTATCCGAATATCGAGAAAATGCACGTGCGAATCCGGCTCAAAGGTAAGAAAGATGAGGTGAAAAAGGCCGCTCGTAGGTTAAAAGAAGAAAGTAAAAGCCTTGGCCCCGGTTAAATTGTTATTGTTGTTATTATATTATTATAATAATAATTGGTGTAATTCGATTCGATAGATTTCGGACAAAATCATGTGAAATGCTTTTTAGGGCCTTTAGAGAAAGGGAGGGTGCTTTTGAACGATATAATGAGGTTGATGTGGAGCTGTCGGATCTAGTTTATTGTGGCGGTTGTCCGGGTCCAAATATTGAAGAGGCTTCAGCAGTTATGAAAGAAAATGGGATAAACACCATTCATCTCTCTACTGATTTTCTCACTGGCTATCCTCCATGTCCCTATGTGAAGTATTTTAAAAAATATCTCAGAGAAAAATTTAAGCTTAATGTGGTGGTTGGAACCCATCCTATTCCACAAAAAGATTGGAATTTACACCACAAGTTGGACAGCTGGGAGGACCCAAAATGGGATCCTTTACTTTCCGCAACCCTATGTGCAAAACGAATTCGATTAAAATATGATAAGTAATTTCAAACCATTTCTATTGTATGAGATTTTTTGGATTTGAAATCAACTTAGGTGGAGTGGGCATCATTTTCTTTGTTTTTTATCCTCTTTCCCATAAGCTATAAAAGTCTAAAGTGCTATTATTTCTAATATGACAGTGTATTTTGCATTTTTATTTCATATTTATCAACCTCCAGTGCAAATTGCCCCGGTAATAAAAAAGATCGTAAAAGAGTCGTATCGACCCATATTGGACGCATTAAGGGATAATCCCTCTTCAAGGATTACACTCAATATTAATGCAACCCTTACCGAACAGCTTGCGGATTATGGGTTTAGGGATTTGATTGAAGGAATGGCCACCCTCGCCTCCCGAGGCCAGATTGAATTTACCAGCTCCGCAAAATTCCATCCCCTCCTCCCTCTTATTCCAAAACCCGAAATTATTCGGCAGATACAGCTCAATAATGAAACCAACCGAAAATTCTTTGGAAAGGTCTATCAGCCCAGGGGCTTCTTTCCTCCCGAGATGGCCATCAGTGAAGAGATATTTCCTCCTATCAAGGAACTGGGTCTGGATTGGGTTATCGGATCCGGGATTGCAAACTCCCTCCCTGAATTTCCGACCACCTTTATCTCCCGTCATCAATCAACGGATCTAAATTTGGTATTCCGGGATGATGTAATTTCTATTGATTGTGCATTTGATAAAGTAAATAATGTAGAGGCTTTTGCCAACCGATTGAAATATAAGAATCAAGATCATGATTATTACATTATATTGGCCATGGACGGAGAAACCTTTGGTCATCATGTGAAACACGCCGTAAAATCATTTTTACGCCCATTATTCCAGGCCGAACCCCATAGGGATGACATTAAGATGTGCACGGTTTCAGAGATTATTGATAGGTTCCCAAAAGGTGCCAAACAGATCCCCAAGGCATCAAGTTGGTCAACGATGCAGTATGATTTGGACAGAGATGTTCCGTTTCCCCTTTGGTTCGATCCCAATAATGATCTTCATCAAGAACAGCATAGGTTCTTTATGTTTGCTTTAACCTCTATTCACTTGGCTCAGAAATATCAAAAAAGTATGAACGAAGAACAAAAAAGTCTCTATAAAAATGCCAGGAATTTTCTTGATAGGGGGATCCACTCGTGTCAGCAGTGGTGGGCATCTAAACGTCCATGGTATTCTCCCGATATGATCATACGGGGATTAGGGGAAATATTGCTGGCGGTGGTAAATGCGCGGAGGAGTGTACCTAAAAATGCAACGGATATCAAGCAAGCGATGAAGTTAATATTGGAAAATATGTTAAAAAGCCAAGACAAGATAATTCTAAGCTTAAAATAATTGTGTTGTCCCTTTTATTCTATTAAATTCTTCATTTTATTTTTTTTGGAATCTTAATTTGCTCAGATCACATTTCGTTTAGTCTTTCCGAAACAAAGATTTTTTTCTCCAAAATACCACAATTTTTCGTAAAATCTCCGAGCTGAATTTTGGTCTTAAAAACTCAAATTTTCACTCATATCTCTTAGATCTTTGGTTTTGAGATGAACTTAGATCTCTCCGTATTTTGTCGGATCTGTGGGAGATAAAATCAAATTGTTTAAATAGGGGGATTGCTAACTATTACTCAGAGATAGTAAAATATATCTCTTAAAATAGGTGGCACAAAAAATGTCATATAAACCAGAATATTTCAGAGTCACTAAGGTGAAAGATCTCTTAGTAGATGAAGCGACCGGAAAAAAGATCCGAGTCTCTGGAGATGCTAAAGACAGTGTCTATAAGTTCTTAGATGAGAAAATTAGAGAGGCCTGTCAAGATTTGGTAAATAAATTACCCCGCAAATCAAAAGGACCAGAAAAGGGTCATTTGAAGCGCATAACCTTGAAAGAAGATGACTTCTAAACGGATCGTTTTGGTATTTTTCTGTTGATTACTGAAAATCTCAAAAATTCGTCTAGATTTGATTGAACCAAATATCAAAAAGAACAAAAACATAAGAAGAACGAAGCCTTTCCGGCTGTCCCATCCTTTAAACTCCGTTATGCTTCCAAGCATTTGAAGGATGATTTTTTATCAGATTTTTCTAAAGTTTATTATTGCTTGTTAATATATAGAAATTCTCTCCATTTGGTGAGATTAATCAATTGAATCTAAAAAGATTTATATAGATAAAAGCCCATTTATGTAATAAACAGACATGTCCGAAGATAAAAAGCCAGATCCAGATCCCGACAAACTCTATCAGATTCTCCAAGACCTAAAAGTGCATACTCGGGAATTGGACGATTTTAAGATCCAAAGAGAATATCGGGATTTAATTAGAAAGTATTCCAGTAAGATTGAAAAGTACCGAAACTAGCGAAATATGGGCAAGTTAAAGAAGAAAGAAAGGAATTAGATATATGAAGCGAATTAGATATATGAAGCGAGTTGAATTAAACCTTGCAAAAATATCAAAAAAAGCCTCATAGAAACAAAATTAAAAAAAAAGATCAAGCTCCAATCAATCTTTCCAAAGCAGATGTAATACGGGCAAATGAAAAAGTAGAGGAATTTAAGAGATTGGTTGAAAGAGGAAAGACA
>CAZEPC010000209.1:0-8132 GCA_964513765.1 uncultured archaeon | reverse complement strand
TAATGTATACTTAGCCACCGGTGACAGTGGCTGATCAGATTTGATCATAAAAAAAAAAATTGTCATTATGCAAATGTTTCAATAAGGTTTAAATTCCACCCTAATGTTGGCCTAAGGAAATACAGCACATATGCTAAGATTACTCCCATTATAATATTTCCGATCAACAATTTTGTGGTATTCGTATTGCCAATCTCTCTCATTGCCAAGGACATGGTAATTGGAATCCAAAAGGCCAAGGTGAAGAGATTAAGTGCATCAATAACTCCCCACACCCCGCTTGAGGTTATTGTATTCAATGCAGTTAACATCGCACTGTAATTTCCACCTGAAGACACAGAAGCGGTTGGTAAAGCCACCAATGCGATAATTGAAGAAACCAAATTGATTAAGATCAAGGGAGAGTAAGCATAATACATCATTTCAGGCTTACCCGTTTGTTTTATTTTGGTAAGCATTTCCCCCTTTTCTTTTACTGATTCCATAGTCGGGCCTTGTTTGGTCTGTTGCATCTCCTCACGAAGTCTTTTTCCGCTTAAAACATCTAACATTCTGAAACCTTCTTCGAAAACGTTATAGCGGATCCTCAAAGTGTCATCTAAACGAACCGAGAAATTAGCCGCGAGCGAGAAACAAAAATTATAGAACCAAAATAAAAGATAATAGTAGACAATTCCCAATAAGAAATATACCAAAAAAACGGGAATCCCTTGGAGGGCACGGCCCCATGGAAATGCAGAACCACCAGGGTTATAAGAGCCGACATTCACATGTAAATGGATGGCAAACCCCAACAAGCCCAATGTTATTGCCATAAAAATCTTAATTAAAAGTGGACCTTTATCTTGTTTTTTATGGTTAATATCCCAAAAAGCCTTTGCAGGGTTCGTTATCACATTATATATACGCTTTAATGTGCTTTGTGGCTTATACCATTTTTCTTCCCTCCGAGCAAATATAGGGATCCTTTCTATTGGCTCTCTTTGGATAATATAGCCACAGTTAGAACAAACATATTCTTCTACTACTTCGGTCTCGTACCCGCATGTCGGACATCTCATTTTTGGATTTCATCTCTTTTTAACTGAATAAAACATAAATTTTGCAAGTCATATCGAAAACTATATTAATTTAATAAAGGATTAGATTTCGTTCATGATTGAGATATAATAGAGAAAGCAAATTTTCTCCATATTTCACTTGTTCCTTCAATGTTCTATGGGATATTTTTCCTAAAAAAATTAATCCTTTTTTTCGTATTGAAAAAGGTTTTTTCCCATTCATCCCTTTTAGTTCAGAAAAAAAGGGAATCCTAAAACGCATTGGGTCAAAAATGAAATATTTAATAATTGAAAAAGATAAACAAATGACCAAATGAAAATAAGAAGATGAAAATTGTTATATAGAGACTTTAAACCCACCAGATTCAATCTTTTCAATTGAATAAGCCCGGTCATAAAAATTTTGGAGGAGGTTTAAGTTTGTTTGAAAATGGGATGTTTTTTCTTTCACTATAAAATGACTCCTTTCATTTAAAGCAAAGAGAATAGGAAGGATCTGGTCAGATGCAAACCTATCGACCGTTTCCGGAGATTCCAATAAAAGATTCACATTTCTCCCGATCCTCCTCCCCAAAGTTTCGGAGGGTAAGCCTTTTTCACCCACAAATGTCCCCGCACCCAATGATAGTCCCCCATTGCCTAAGCCATTATCATAATTCACCCATACATCGGCCCCTACACCTACAGAAGGACTTTTTAAATATGTTATGTCAATATTAGTATTAATATCATCCCTATATTTTGGTTTCACCGTTTCTATGACAGTTTTTTTTATCCTTTCTCCCACATTGGGTTTTTTCAGCCTATTTTCCACAAAAATTTCACCTTGAATTGAAGTAAGGGTTCCCTTCTTTAAAAGGCGAATACTCTTGTATTTTTTTTTTTCTTGTGGTTCAATAATTAATTTTGCTATTGCTCCACCTTTGGGATAAAATCCATGTCTTTTCACTTTAATCTTTACCGAATAGCCCATTAATTCAAAAATCTTAAAAGTGATATTATTGAGAAAAGCTGTACCAGGGGCCCATTTTCCGTAGGTCCCTCCCCCGTTAATAAAGATCTCGTATTTTTTAGTTGGTGCCAAAAGAAGTGCATTTTGGATGGTTTGAGTGAGAAGTCCAATATTTCCGGCAGTTCTAACATCAATGGAGATTGAATTATCCCAATCTTTACCAGGATAAAATTTAACTTCTGTTGAACCAACCTCCATATGACTGGTTTCTCCCCCCGTAAGATCTTTTAAGGCTTTAGCTCCCAATAAATGCTGAAGACGTAATCCTGGATTATTTCGATTTGACCTTATTTTTTCCATGTGTACGGGTTTTTGAAACAAACAAGATAGTGCTACAGCAATTCGGAAAATGGAACCTCCACCTTCGCCCATAGAGCAATCAATAAAAATCAGCTCCTCTTCATTCATCTCGTTTCAACTCTTGTTTTCAATATAATACATTATATAGAACATTAAGGCTCATAATAAAGATATGGGAAATAGATAAATTATAATTAAGAAAAGGAGAGATGCGTTTATAAAAGGCAATAAAATAACGAGATGAATAGATAAATATAGTTTAGGGATGATTTCGTTATGGCTTGTTATAGCTTCTCTAATTCTTCCAATAATAACTCAAAGGCTTTTTTTACCGCCTTTTTTTTAATTTCTGTGCGAGAACCACTGAAATTCAATTCATGCACTTGGTTACAGACATGAGTTCCCGTACCAATATAAATTAGCCCTGTTGGTTTTCCCTCAATTTTTCTACCCCCAACACCCACAATTGCAACCCCAATGTCGGCAGCATCTTTTTTTAAGCCATCTAAAAGTGCCTCTGTTACCTCGGGGGAGACTGTTCCATAATCATTGATTAAAGACCAATCCACATCCAACATGATATTTTTAGATAGTGCGGAATAGCAGACAACCCCACCAATAAATACTTTTGATGCACCCGATATATTTGTTATGAGATGAGAAGCCAAGCCCCCCGTAACAGATTCAGCAATAGCGAGTTTCAAATCTTTCATTTCCAAAACGCTTAAAACTTTTTTGGCGAGTTTCTGAATTTCTTCCATAACTCAGAAAATGAAAAGTTTTGTTTAAAATTTCGTTCACTTAAGTATTGAAAACAAATGAAAAAGCTAATTCGTAGGAGAATTAGCAATAAAGGGAAAGATGAAACAGAAGAAAAACAGATATGGCAAGATTTTTCTCCATTTCAGGGAGTGAAATAGAGACTTCAAGATTTTAGGACAGCGGGGGCATTAATTTCATCCAAATATTCAACAACAGGCTTTGGAACCAAATCTTGAATGGATTCCCCGCTTTTCATCTTTTTCCTAATATAGGTTCCATTATAAACATCAAAATTAAATTTCATTTCATCAGACACTGGGATACCTCTTTTGAGGAAAATTTGTCTAGTCCATGGGCTATTTGAATAAAAAACGTCGAAATCACCCAATACTTTGAAGACTTCATCCGCCCATTTTTCCATGTCATGCTTATCATCTACACCAAAAATTTCATAATTACTGGGTTCTACATTAAGAGAATTTAGGCTTCTCACTATCATTTCTTTTCTTTCATCAAATGAAAATGGGTTTTCCTCCGTTCTCTTATATTGGGCGGATCCAATCCCAATTTTTAACATCTTAATTTTATTCAAGGCATTCATTATAACATTTAAATGACCATTATGAAAGGGCTGAAATCTTCCTATAAATGCCCCAATAATTGACTCTTTTTTGTTTTTATGTTGGTTTTTTTCCCGATTGATTTGTTCTACGTATTTTTCCTTTTCTTTTTTATCAATTTTTTGGATTTGGAACAGTTCTAAATCAACTTTCTTTCTATTTTTTTCTCCACTACTACATTCATCAGATTGTTTGCCACTTGAAGTTTTTTCTTTAGATGGGCTTCTAATATTCTTTTTGATCTCATATTCTTCTAAAACCTTTTTTTGTTGATTTTCTTTAAGTATTTTTGACCAATACATATGGGCCACTTTAACAAAATCATTTGGACGCGTTTTCAGTAATACGGATAATTCTTCTTTTTCCTTGAATCCCGAATCCGGATGAGTTTCTGTGGGATCGGGACAAAAATTATTTTCTACCACACCTATGAAATTATAAGCGAGTTCAAATCCTTCAGTGGAGAATTCCTCCAAATGGATATCCAAAAGGCGAAGATAAAGAATTTTAGTACCCATTTCTTCCTCCATCTCACGTTTTGCCTCTTCTTCAATATGCCGATAATTGAAAGAATCCACATATCGAACATGTCCGGAAGCAGAATCTGTGAACAACCCTGGATGAGCAATTTTTTCATAGGATCTTCTCTGTACTAAAAATTGGCCTTCTGTATTAATGCAATACATCCGGCATATAACGTGAGGGACTCCGTCCCGATGAGCCTTAGAGCGACTTACCGGAAAGACGATATTTTTAATCTTCCCTGTATGAAATTTTCCAATATCTTCTCGATGAAACCCCGCAAGGATTTCTTCTTCATATCCCATCTTTTTCATCTCCAGGTTCTCTATTTAAAGTAATCTATTCAAAGGCTCAATCCGACCGTAGTCAATTGAAATATAATCTCCCACAGACAATCCTAATTCTTTAGCGGCATTTTTTTGATTCTTTACGATTTCCATAAAGCCACTAGAACCAGGAATAAAGATAAAATCATCATTTTGAACCTCGGAAAAGTGGGTTCCAATCCTTAGGGGTATTTCTTTATCATTCCAACAAAGAAAAAGGGTTGATGTATATTTATCTGTTTCATTATTTCCAGATATAGGACTTCTCTGAGGTTTTAACCGAGAAAGAATTTCCGAATTAGAAGGAACTGTAGTTACTATATCTCCAAATTCATCAATGTATTGAATTTTGGCTGTGATTTTTTTCTTATCTTGGGATATTGTAGGGTTTATGTTTTCCAATTGAATTACAGAGTCCTTTATATCACCCAGGGCGAAAATATCCAAACCGTTGGAAAGGTGGGCACTAACAGGCATCATAATATCTCTACCATGGAAGGTCGAGCCTAAAAATGGACTTTCCTTTATTGAAAGGTCATCAAGACTAAAATCACCTAAGCTTTCAGCTAACCCTTTCATTTGATCTTTCTTTTGGGAATCTATTTCACTCAATTTTTTTTCTTTTTGAACAAAATTTCTACTCATCGTAACAGTTTGATCAATTTCTTTTTCTAACAACTGTTTTTTCAACCCAAATTTTTGCTTAGCCTTTAAAGCATCCGCATAAGGGCCATAGTAAAAATCTGGATCATTTACCTTAATAATTATATCAATGAGATTATTTATGGCAAAATAAGTGAAAATGCCATTATCAGGTCCGACTAAATAATACCCGTCTGAAGTTTGAATGACCACAATATCTCTTTTTGACCCAACACCTGGATCAATTACATTTACAAATATAGACCCTTTCGGAAACTTAGAATAGACAGTAAAAAGAACAAATGAGGCTTCTAATATTGAATAAGGAGATATTGAATGAGATACATCGAGAATCTCCACATCGGGATTTATCTTTTTCGCAACCCCTTTCATTTCTGCTACATAATGGGAACCCCTTTCCCCAAAATCCGTTAAAATCCCTATTATTGTCATTTTAAAATCCTTTAATAAGATAAATAAAGTGGAAATTAAGAAAGTTTTGAAAAATCCTTAAAAAACCAGAGTAAAAAGTGATAATATTTTCACATGGAATTATTTACTTTGTTTCTTCATTTTAATGGCCATTGCTCTCCCGGTGATTTCTCGTAGTGATTGAATTATCGAGAGCAACTGAGCCATATATAGATTTTCACTCACCGATTTATTGATATCCTTCAACTTTTCCACAGCTTTCATTTCATCTTTAGTAATCGATTCAAGAGATTTCTCATCCCACAATTTTTGAATTTCCTCATCAATATGATCCTTCAGCTCTTGAAGAGAATCTTGAATATTGGTTCTCTGTTTTTTAATAACCTGGATGATTAACCTCATATTTTCTTCAGTAGCGGCTAATTTTTGCATTAACTTCCGATTATTATCCTCGATATTTGAATTTAGTTTTTCAATCTGTGCAATTGTTCCGTCCAAGCTTTCCATAATTTGTTGAATTTTTTCCGCAGCTGCATTAAAGCTTTGATTTTCTTCTGCCATGATTTTCCTTTCCTTTGATTTTTTTGATTAATATTTAGGTAAATTTAAATATAAGTGGTATAAACAATTATATCCTTTATGAGGGAGGGGGATTACCTGGAGGCGGATTACCCGGGGACTTTTTTTCTTCAGATTCCTTTTCAGGGGAAGATTCTCCCGGAGGTGCGTTTCCTGGTGGTGCGTTTCCAGGAGCTGGACTTTCGGGTGAGGGTTGAACAGTTTCTTCTTTCTTTTCTTCAATTTTTTCCTCTTTTTTTGATTCTTCTCCACCTTTAGATAAGGAGGCACCAACTTTATCTAAGATCTCATCTTCATCCCCTTCTGCCCCACCTTCAGCCGAACCTTTCATACTCTTTACACCAGTGAGAACCTCATGTAAAAGCACATCCACAGTTTCTGGTTTGAGCGCTTCTTCTGAAGATTCAACAATGCTGTTGAGTTTAGCCATCAATTCATCTAAATCTTTTAGGCCAATATCTTCTTGGAGATTTTGAATTTCTTTCAATGCATTATTACCAATTTCTTTAAAAATTAATTGAATCTCTTCCCCTTCCTTATCAACATTATCGGACATTGATTTAATTGTATCAACCAATGTGCTAATCTTCTCACTCACTGTCTTGTTTAGATCCTCCAAGCTGGTCTTAAGTGAGTTTACGGACTTTCCAAGCTGAGAGATTCTTCCATAAATATTCTGAAGTAAATCTGTGATCATTTGCATCTGGGACATTGTGGTCTTCTCCTTTTTTTTCAATTCAATTATGATTGGGTAAATGATTAATTAGAGTAATGATTTCAATTATAATCAAGATAAAATTAAACACAAAAGAGCAGTTTGCTCATTTCATTGGTATTCTCTTTATGTTGAATTTATTCTTTAAGTTATATATCACTATTTGTAAGCAATTTTAAAATAATTTTTGATCATAAGTACATGAGGGAAAAAATTATTTATTTAATTATTTGTTAATTCGAGAAGAAAAAATAATGGAATGGAAAAAGGAAAGTAATAGAAAAAATAATTGAAAAAATTAGTGGACCCGGAGGGCGTATCGGAAGCTTTTAACTTCTTTCGATCCCTCGATCCCTGGCTTTAAGGTCATCCTCCCGAAATGGGAAAAGACATCCTCGTAATAGAAGCGATTAATTGTTTTGTACGCTTCTATTTCTTATAAGACCAGTGCATTAACCAAGCTATGCGACGGATCCACTATTGCCAATCAATTCCCCGATATCTTTATTTAGAGTTTAATTAAAAACTTTTCTAAGATTTGCAATTTTACTCACTAACCTTACATTATTTAATTAATTACTAATCTTAAGATTAAGATATCAAAATACTGAACTAATTGTAAGATAAAAAAGAAGAGAATGAATAAAAAATTTTTTCTCTGAAAGAACCCCTTTAAATTCCTCTCCTTCATAATTTTAAACAAAATCTGAAATGTTTGCTTATAGATTGACAAAATCTAAAAAAGAATTCAAAAATTGAGAAAAGAAAAAAATTATTTATTTCGAAAAACTTAATTCATTTTCGCAAATAGGGCATTTGGCATGGGTAGGTTCAGGGACATCGAACCACTTGGAACAATTCGAGCACCACATAGCAACTTCTAACATTTCACTACATTTTGGGCATTCGATTTTTTGGAATTCTTGGCCATATTACTAAAATATTTTATTTTATTTTATTTTTTTTATTTTTTTTTTTTTTCTTTTTAAATAAATGAAAAAGATTTATAAATATCAATAACAAAATTAAATAAAGTATAATATTATGTCAAAATTAAAATCATTCGAACAATTTGTTTCTGAAAAAGACAGAGCTGAAGAAATTGAACATGAAGGTGTTGAATCTAGCAAACCAGATACTAAAGGTCATGAAGAGGCTGAA
>CAZEPC010000208.1:0-8140 GCA_964513765.1 uncultured archaeon | reverse complement strand
CCGTCTTTAGAATAAATCGGATGACGGATTGACCCCATTGATTTTTCTTCTTCGGATATAAAGAGTATTCCTTTTTTTAGAAATGCATCAAAATATTCTCTGAATTTTAAAGGTTCTTCAATAAGGGCTGCCTTATTATTTTCCGTGATCTTTAAGATCGCATCCTCGCTATCAAGAACCTTCTCTACATTAAGGGCTTTCATCCCTGCAAATAAGGCCCCTAAGGATGCCACAAATGGAAGCTGATGCGCCATATTTTTAATTTTTAGAAGTGATTCAATATTTTTCATTGAGATGGATTCTGCTAAAATATTGATATCAAACCCCAAGCAAGCACTGAATTTGATGTTATTATTTTTTTCAATCTCATTTTTTATTGTGGCCAACCTGTCAATTGGTTCTAAAGAGTCTTGGGATAAAAACTCTTTATAGTTTTCAGAATCGATTAATTTCACTGTTGGTTCGCCATTTTTTAAGGTAAGATGGACAAGAGTTTGATAGGATTTCTCTTGCTTTTTTTCTGGATAAATCCTATAAGTAACGATTAGAATATTTTGAAAGTTCTCTAAAACGGTCTTAAATGCATCTGAAAACTGTTCAATATCATTCCCTATGGTGAAGCCAAATAATTTGAGGAAACTGTTGAGGAGGGAATTTGGATACCATAATCCGCCCTCTGACCACTCGAATATATCGGTGACCAAATTCAAAATGTTCGGATGTTTCGAAAATACTTTTTCTATTAAATTTTGGACATCATCGGTTTCACAAATCAGGGTTCTGAGTCCAGTTTTCTCATAAATGTCCTCAGCAATCTCCCCATAGGATTCATCTCTTAAGGTGGGCTTATACACGTGGCTCGGGAGTGGATTAAATGTAAATTTCTTATCCTCCACGATAAATCTTCCCGCTACCATAATTCGTGTCTTATTCATTATGATTAAATTTATCATTAGATCATCTAAGAGAGTTCCCCATATTGCCGCCCATTTCTTAAGATCAATATTTGAGAATATATTCAAGAATTCTGTTATCTTTTTCTTGTAAGAGAAGCCATTCAATGATTCTTTCAAGATGTACCTATTTCTTGATAGCTTAAAGAAATTTGATTTTTCAATCTCTTTCATTTTAAGGAAAAATTCGATAATATTCAAATTTACCAGTGGTAAATCTAAATTTTTGAGAAGTTCTGGGGTGCTTTGTGGTAATATAAAAGTCTGCACCGAATCCAAGTTATATTTTGCACTCAAATAATCCTCGGTCTTATTTCTTATGGGAGAATTATCTTGAATTAGTTGTTCAATTTCCTCCAAAAACTCAATGTTGTTTTTTTTTAAGTTTTTTATCTTTAATTTAAGTATTCTCTCTTCATTTTTACCTTTTATCTTATATAGCAGAAGAAACACATCTATTATTTCAAAATCTTTATTGATGACAATGAAAAAGATATTTTTGAGGATACCCTCTTGACATAGGTAGTCTAAAATGCTATAAATTTGGTTCAATTCCCAATGGAATGGCAGGTATTCTATTATTCTCGGCTCTGGGAAATTCCTATTGGGATCTATGGGTATTTTACTTAATTTTTCTATAAAATCTTCAAGGTCCTTTCTTATGATAAAATTTTCGGCATTTCGTTTTTCCCCAAAAATGTCCATATGCATTATTTTTTGGAAAATCCTATTTATTATTTATGCTTATTTTTTTTAAAATCAAGTAAAATTGATAATTCGCCCTTATTATTGAAATAAAATGTCCTAAATTCCGAAAAAACCAAAAAAAAAAAAGAATATTATCATCAAATCCTATATGAACGAGATAAAAAACTGGGTGATCATCAAATCCTATAGGAAACCAGATAAAAATAAACCCAATCTAGATAAGCATTAGATCGTAAAACCCATTTGAAGAACAAAATTTTTTTTCATATTTTCCCCTAATATCATATAGAATAAAAGCTAACTAATTAATAGAGAAGTGAAGGAAAATGAATGAATCACTCAAGAAAAATTTACAGCAATTAAAAGAGATATACTTATTACTTACTGGTACTCCCGAACCCGAGGAGGAAGAAAAGGCCCAAAAGGACCTCCTTGATCTTTTTAAAGCAATTAAAGGAAATGAGGGTCTCGATGAAAGTGCCATTACTCAAATTGAACAAATCTCAACTACCATTGAAAATTGGGATACTCTTGAAAAATGGTTTGTTGAGGTAGAAGGATTATCAGATCAGCTTAAGGAGTTTCTCGATCATTTTGATATGTTAGAAGATTTAGGTAGGCAAGAAAAAAAGGATGAACAAGTTGATGTTGATGCCCAAGCAACTTCTTCCATGGAATCTGGTTCGAAAACTGTTTTGGATAAAAATGTTTTAGAAGAGAAACAGAAGAAGTTAGAAGATATTGAAGCCAAAATGAGGGAATTGGAGGAAAAAGAGAGGTTATTAAGGGAGAAGGAAAAGAAACTGAGAGAGAAAGAAAAAAGTATGGGTCAAGGCGAGAAAAAAACAGGTCAATCTAAATCTAAACCTAAATCTAAACCTAAACCTAAACCTAAACCTAAATTAAGAAAGAGCGGTCTAAAATCCAAACTTTCAGCACCAAAACTTAAGGTTCCAAAAGTAAAAGCACCCAAGAAAAAGATTACTCCTGAAGATAGATCTTCCAAAAAAAAGATGAAAGGGGCCTTTCAACCCGCTCCAAGCTCTTCGGAAGAATTAAAAACCGAAACTCAACCATCCCAAAAAGACCAAGGACAAAAGAGTTCTCAAGGTGGCATAAAAATCGATTTAAAAGCTTCTGCTCAACCAGTTAAGATAAATAATAAACCGGTAAAGATTAAAGTTCCAAAAGATAAAAAATCTGGTCCCAAGATTCGACCCGTAAAGAAACCCGAAGCTAAAAATCAATCTGCCGGGGTTAAAATTAATCCGATCTCTGCATCAAATGGAAAGCAAAAGAAAAAAACAACTAATCCTAAAATTAGACCTGTGGGTGATCCCAGAAAAAAGGAAAAAGGCCCAAAAATCAGAAAGGTATCCTCCCCTGGGAATAAAAACCAGAAACCGAAAATTAGAAAGGTATCCTCCCCAGGTAATAACAACAAGAAACCAAAAATTAAGAAAGCAGGTGGTGAGAAGAAATTTGCACCTCCCGGAATCAGTAAAGTCGGAGGAGAATCCCAAAAACAAGAAAATTCCCTGCCAAAAATCAAGAAAGTTGGGTCTTCGAGTATATCAAAGCCGAAGATCAAGCCAGTAGGTAAAATCTCAAAACCTAAAATAAAATTAGCTGGCTCTCCGAAAAAACCCAATTTAAATATTGGGGGACCCAATTCTAAAGAAGCAAATGAGAAGAATTCCAAGATTCCCACACCCCAAAAAGGGCCAAAGAATCTTTTTGACCAAAAAAAGAAGAAAGGACCAGTAAATCTTTTTGATCAGAAAAAAGGTAAATCTAGTAATTCTGCTGCTGGTAGTGGTGGAGTTCAAAATGTATCCAAGGTTAAAAAGCCTAAAAAGATACAAAAAGTTTCAAAAGGCGGAGATATCAAAAAGGTTGGTCAATTGAATAAAATTGATTTTAACGAAGGAGCCCCAAAATCTGTAGCGAAAGATGATTCCTATTATGCCACACTGAGTCCCGAAGAAGTATATCATGAATTACTCAAGGAAGAAGCAAAAAGATATTTCTATGACAAAAGAAGAAATCAATTGGAAGAGCGATATGAGAAATCTGGTATGGATGAAGGAGAATATCGGGGACAAAAGGAAAGATATAATTTTGAAATAGAGAATTGTTCCGATAAAATAAAAGAAATCAGAAATATGATTCTTGGAATCTAAACCCATAATAAAAATTATGGAAAAATAAAACCAACATAACTTGAAAGAAGAAATGCTTTCTTATGAGCAGACTCTTCTTTAAAATTGATTTTTTTACCATAACATTAATAGGGACGCATAACCAAAGTTAAATTGAGGATTAATTATGTCTAAAGAGGAATTTACGGAAATATTAGATCAAGCATTTGATGAAGGCACGCCATTTATAGATTTTACCGAATATTATTGCTTTGCTTTAATCCCAAAGGGTGGCGGAGATTGGCTCCAAGTATCTTATGATTTTATGGAACATGAGATTTTAGAGAAAAAGGAAATCGGTGGGGAAGAGGCCTTTAACCAATTTTGTGAGGAATTGGAAAAGAGCCTTTCCACGGTACTGGATGTCTTCTATTTAAATCATTGGAAAGAATTTAAATCCACTCTTGATGGATCCTTAACCGATAAGTTGGAAAAAAGTATCGAAGAGCTTAAAACCAATACTGATCACTACGCGGAAAATTTACCCGTGGTCTTTTCCAAAGAAAATATCGGAAAAGTGAAAGATAGATTATAATGTAGAAATTCGAAATTCCCAGTTTGCGGGAGAGTATCACTGTTTAATTTTTTTCAAACCCTATCAACAACCTTTTTTTCTCTGCTCCTTATCTCAAATTCCCAAAATTTTATTTTCCCAAATTTTTTTGTTTATGTGAGTTTCATTTCCAAAAAATATTTTCGATTCTTAAAAGAATTAGTTGCAACAAATATCAAAGGTGAGAGAAAAATGGGTAAGATTGAACCAATAGACAAGACACTTAAGAAAATTAAGAAGAAATGGGAGCAAGACAAGGAAGGTTGGTCGGTATTAAGTAATGTAGATAAGGACGGGAACAAAGAAATGATGATCTCTCAAGCCCCCAATACGTGGTGGCTGAAAATGAAGCAAATCACCCCTTATCGAAATATGGCTTTCGGACAAGATGTAAAGAATATGAACGATGAAATCGATCAAAAAATCCAATCCTTGGGAGGAGATAAGGGAAAGAAGGATCCTGAACTCCTTAAAAGGTTGGGGCTCTTTGCTATGGGTGTGCCTGTTCCGAAAAAGAAGGAAATGCTCTTCACCTCAGGTGTTGAAATGCACAATTCCGAATTAGTAGAGGAACAAAAAGAAATTATTGAAGAAAAAGATAAAGACGCAGATCGCCTTTATCGAAAGTATCTCCGTGAAAAATGGAAGAGAACTCAACAATTAAGAGATAATATGTACAGCTAATTAAAATTGATTTCCCTAATAATCCTATACGTTATATCTTATATTTTTTCTCTATTTGATAAATAGATAAAAAAAGAATATTTTTCTTGATTGGCTATCGAATTGTGGGGGTGAATATTTATTTTCCTTAAATTCTTCCCCCATTCAAATATTTCTCAGTTTCTTCATGGGTGTACCAATAGTCTCCATTAAGACATGCTAAACAAAGTTTTTTCCTGTCGAGACCTATTGCATCTATGAGTCCTTCGATTGATAAATAGACCAATGAATCGGCACCTATTTCTTTCCTCACTTCTTCAATAATTTCATCGTAGTTGGAATCCGCTTTCAGATTCTTAGAACCGAATATAAGTTCTTCATGGCTTGGGAAATCTACACCATAAAAACAAGGATGAGCAATGGGAGGGCTGGCTGATCTGACATGGACCTTTTTGGCACCCCTGCTCCTTACAAGGCTGATGATTCGTCCCATCGTTGTACCTCTCACGATGCTGTCATCTACAAGAATCACATCCTTCCCTTTGATAACTTCCTCAACTGGATTTAGTTTCATGGATACCAAATTTCTTCGTTCTGCTTGAGAAGGTTCAATAAAACTCCGAAACACATATCTATTCTTCATCAAGCCTTCCTCGTATGGATGCCCGCTTTCATTGGCGAAGCCCATCGATGCAGACCTTCCAGAATCAGGGACTGGGACAACAACCGCATTTTCCGATTCGACTGGACCTTCCTGTGCAAGTCGCTCTCCCATTCTGATTCTCGTTTGGTGTACATTCTTTTTATCTATTGTGGAATCAGCTCTTGAAAAATAGACATATTCAAAAATACAATGGTGGGGATCCACCGGAAGCTTTTTTTCCGAATGAAAGACGTGATCTTGATGAACGTGCATTATCTCCCCGGGCTTTACATCCCTGATTATTTCTCCTCCTAAGGATGTGATAGCACATGATTCGGAGGCGATGAGAAAAAGCTTCGTTTGAAGTGCCTCTAACTCTCCAAAAATCAAGGGTTTATTCCCGCTTCTATAAAAATATACATCCCCTTGGTTCGTCAAAAGAATTAAAGAATAAGACCCATCCAAGAGTTTTGCAGTATATGTTAAATTCTCAACCCAATCTTTGGTTACCATATAATGGGACGCAATGAGATTTGCAATTACTTCAGTGTCACCGTTGGTTAAAAAAATTCTTCCCTTGGATTTCAACTGTTCCTTCAGGATATGGAAATTAGTGATATTTCCATTGAACACAATTGAAAAAGGGGGTGTTTGTGTGGTTTCATAATGAAATGGTTGGGCATTTTTGATATCTCCACTGCCGGCAGTTCCGTAGCGGACATGACCTATGCCAACATTTCCCCACATCTTGGATAGGACCTTTTGGTTAAGTGCTTGAAAGACCAATCCGAGATCTTTGTAGGTGTGGATTCTTTTATTGTGATCCACAATGCTAATTCCAGCTGCTTCTTGTCCTCTATGTTGTAAAGCCATTAATCCTCGAAAGATGACATTTGCCACATGTACGGACGGATCTTTCGCTACACACGCGAAAACTCCACATTTGTCATGAGGTTTATCGCTCATTTTTTTCAAGTCCTTCAAATAGTATAAATCTGGTTTTTGTTATAAGTGCTTTCGTGCATACTCCACCGCATTTTTGAAAATCTTTAATCCATTTTCTTTGGGTTCTACACCTCGAGTCCATCTGGGGTGATGATATTTATAGAGGTGGCACTCTGGATGAGGCATCATTCCGTATATATGTCCTGTTTCATCACAAATTCCAGCAATACCCCTTACGGCACCATTAGGATTGTTGGGATATTTATTTGGGTTATAAACAAACGTAACTAACTTCTCATCAAATAATCTATCTAATGTTTTTTGATCATCTGCGACAAAACGACCTTCTCCGTGTCGAACAGGCAATTCCAGATCGAATTCATACCCCTGTGTCCAAATGCATTTGGAATTTAAGGGTTTCATTTTTATCCAACGACTTTCAAACTTTCCTGATTCATTTCCTACAAGAGAAACGGTTTGCTCAAAATAGGAATTATCCAAAGCCGGCAAAATCCCCATTTTTACCAATATTTGGAATCCATTACAGACACCAAATATCAGTTTTTCTGCGTCGATAAACTTTTTTAATTCAACCCTTAGGTTGTATTTGAATTTATTACCAAGCACTCTGCCGCTTCCGAGATGGTCACCGAAACTAAAACCTCCAGGAAACATTACAATTTGGAAATTCTCCAAGCTATCCTTTCCGCGAATTAATTCATTAAGATGGATCCTTTTTACATTCTCTGCTCCAGCCAATTCAAATGCATACTGCGATTCGTAATCGGAATTAATACCAAATCCAGTTAAAATTGCTACATCTACCATTTTTTATGCTCCTCCGTAAATAGGCTTAAGTGTATCTTGCCATGCTTGTTTAAGTTCCTTGGATGGTAAATCTATTATAAATTTATCTCCTTGAACACTTTTTACTTTGAAGTTCCCAGAACATATAATACCAACCATACCATATTCAATATTTCCTAAAATCTTTTCAAACTTTTCTTGATTTTCTTTCTTCACAGTAATGACCAAACGGCTAGGGCTTTCTGAAAATAATATCAAGTCATCCCGCATTTCTTCCTCAGTAGGTACTTTATCCAATTCCAATTCCATACCAAATCCACCTGCAAATGCAGTTTCAGCTAAAGCAATTCCTAATCCTCCATCCGAACAATCGTGACATGATTCCACAAGGTTTTCTTGCATTGCCTTATGAACTTTTTTATAAGACACTATTGCTTCTTCGGGTTCAACTTGAGGAATTGATATTGCCTCTAAATCTCTTTCATTGAGATATTCCGAAAATGCTATTTCCTTTTTGGTTTTTCCAAGCACATAAACGAGATCTCCTTCATGCTTTGCATCCATCGTAACCGCCTTTCTTACATCGGGTAACCTCCCCACCAGCGAGAAGAGCAAGGTTGGCGGAACGCTTACTGTGGTATTTCCTATTCGGTAATCATTTCTCCTC
>CAZEPC010000207.1:0-8154 GCA_964513765.1 uncultured archaeon | reverse complement strand
GGCTGACCTCTTTTTCAAGCATTAATTTGGCCGCTTTTTTCGTATGTTCTGGTTTTGTCTGATAGAGCTCTGATTCTTCAGGAAGTCCCGAGTCCTTCAAAATATCTACTTCGAACCCTTGTTCCTTTGCCTCCCTTCCACCCATCACACCGGCGATTGTTATAATTTTTATTTTTGCTTTTAGCCCACGTAATTCATGTAAGAATTCTTTTGCTCTTCGGGGGGCTTGAGGTTCAGCCCCTAAATCTCTGGCTTTTTCCAATATCTCTTGTCCGTCTGATCCCTTTAACCCAACGGATCCCCCCATTCCGGCTATTGGATTGACAATAAACCCTAATTTTTTAAAATCAGCCATTTTCTAATTATATTCTAAGTTTTTTTCGAAAATAAACATTTATTTCTTTTTGAATAACTTTCAAAGAGAATCTCCTTCCTTAAGGAACAAATTAAAAGGGTTTGAATATGGAAAAATACAAGGGATGAAAAAAAACTCTGCCCTAATTGAAAATCTATAGAATCTTTTAGAATCCTTCTATCTATTATTATGGCAGAGAGCAGATTTGATTTAATTTTTTTATGTATTTCTTATTTTTTAGAGGCTTTTAATATGTTCTGCGTAAGCCTCTGCGTCCATTAAATTGCCCTTTTCTCCGTCAAGATCCGAGGCATCGATTTTGATTAACCAAGTTCCATATGGATCTTGATTAAGTAATTCCGGTTCCATTTCGAGATCTTCCGAATTCACATCGGCAATTGTTCCACTTACTGGTGCGTAAATTTCTGCAACCGTCTTTGAGCTTTCAATCGAAGCATCGGGTATCGGATCAGAGCTTGGCTCATTTCCATCATAAGTCGCTTGTGATACTTCTAATCCTTCTTCCAATAAGGATAAATCTACGAAAGAAATATCCCCTAATTGTGCTTGAGCATAGTCGGAAAGTCCAACTGTGCCGTCTTCTTCATTAAACCAAAGATTCGATTTGTTGTAAAGAAGGCCTTCCTTTACTTCAAAGGTATCGTCTCCAATTTCAACGTCCATTTTTCATTCTAACTCCTAAATGTTATTGAAAATGAATATCAAGGATATGTTTTTAGCCATTCCTTGTTTCATTTCCAAGATTTTTTGGTGATATTTCGAAAAGAGATCTTTCGAAATTAATATCATTTATGGTTAATTTTTTCTGTTTAAAAAGATTTTATGTATTTGGTTTGATTGTATTCACAAACAATTAATTTTAAGTTTTGGAGAGATTGGTACAAAAAAATTCTAAAGGTGTTTCATTTCGATCAGAAAAGAGATAAAAAAGCACGAGATCTCTTATTTTCTTATAGAAAATCATTCCCAATTGAACCCTTGCTTCGAGAAATCGAAGATGAACTTCGAAAAAAGCAAAAAACCCCACTATTTTTTGGGGCTGGACCCAATTTAGAAACACTCGTCAAGAAATATTTACATATTTTACTCTCCCAAAGTGGAAATTTTTTCATTGTTTCGGCGGATGGAGCAACTAACTGCTTATTAAAATATGATATTATGCCTGATATAGTATGTAGCGATTTAGATGGTATTTCTCTTCTGCAATTAGAAAAAGTTCTGGGAATCAATCAAGGTCTGGGAATAAAAAAAGAAAGGGGAGAAAAAATCCCGCTTTTTCTAATTCATGCACACGGTGATAATATAGATAAATTGAAGGAATTTTCCTCAATCTTGAAAAGAGAGAATCGAATCATCGGAACTACCCAAGTAATGCCCAAAGTCCCTATTATTAATCCTGGTGGTTTCACTGATGGAGATCGTGGTCTCTATTTTTGTCATTATTTATGTCCCATCAACCGACCATTTTGGTTGTTTGGCTATGATTTTGAAGGAAAAATTGGGAAATTTTCCAAAAATAAATTTAATCAATCTGTTCCTCTTTCTAAGTTGAAAAAAAAGAAGTTGAATTTTGCAAAGGAACTTATAGGGTTTTTACAAAATAAAATGAAACGAAAAGTTATATATATCCCAGACGAAGAATTTAAACCACAAATCAATTAAGTTTTTTCACATGCAATACAAAATCGAAATACTTTTTATTGTATGATAAATAAACTTAATTAAGAAATTTTTAACTTAGTGAGAGATTAAAATGGCTCAAAATAAGGACAAGATTATAGGCTTAGTTATAATGTTAGTTGGCCTCTTAGTAATAGTTGGATATATCTTTTGGGGTCCTTTAGACCTTTTCTATTCCACCAGTGGCAGATCATGGCCTGGTTGGTTAGATTGGCTTGAAGGGATCAAAGGTTTTGATTGGCAATGGGCTGTTGTTATTCCATTGACCTTAATCGTACTTTTAGTTGGTCTTTTAGCCGCATGGATTGGATATTCAATGTTTACCACTCCACCGCCGGTGCCCTTGGAAGAATTAGAGGCTGAATTAGAAGCAGAAGAAGCTGCCTCCGAGGCAGAATCTGAATCAGAGTAATTTAAAGAAGACCTAAAATCTTTTCAACAGGTAATTTTAGGGGTTTTAAATTTACGGAACTTATCAAAATAATTTTTTCATTTTTTCATTTCATTTTTGCTTTTTTGTTTTTGTCCTAAATTTTATTAGCCTTCTTCACAAATCAAAAGATATTTTAGATTTCAAGGCATAGATTAATATAAATACCTAATCGAGTGCTTTCTATGAGTGATAACCAGAAAAATGAAGTAACGCTGGATGATTACAAAGAAATACTTCATAAGGCCAATGTAAATGTTAGTAAGGATCCAAAGCTTGCATTTAATAAACTTATTTCTTGTTTAGAGATTTTTGATTCCTTGGATTCGATACCAAAAAACCGGGAATTCGATAAATTGATTCTCATTGATCGAATTTCCTATATGGAAAAAGCGTTCGGATTTGAATCAGATCTTGATTTAAATACTCTAAGGAAAGATGAAAGAAAAAGGATTAAGGATCAGATCTCAACCCACTCTCAACAAACAAAAACTACCATTATTGAAGAAGAGGGTGTAATTGGAAGAGAAGAAACTGCATTGGAAAAAGAATCTGGGGAATCTGGAGTTAGCATGGCAGAATCACTGATATCCGAAAAAGAGGAACCTCTTGCTCTTGGAGAAATTCCCCAGATCATTTCGGATGTTTATCAAAAATTAAAGAACCATGAAGATCCGGCTTATGATGAATATCTCAAATTTTATCAAGAGGTCAATAATATTGTTCCATTTTCGCTAGGGGCAATTATAGAACAAGAAAGCCCAATGACTTATTTCATAGGAGACACTCATGGTTCTTATGAAGAAGCCCTTGTTATGATTACATATTTTGAAAAAATTATTGAAGAAAAACCGCAAGTGAAAATTGTGTTTGTGGGAGATTATGTGGATCGAAATCCTAGGGATTTGGAAAATCTTACTCTCATCACCGGCTTCTATCTTACATATCCGAAAAATGTAGTACTTTTACGGGGAAATCATGAAGATGAAATGATTAACAAACAATATGGTTTTATGAGAAACTTAATGGATAATTTTGTAATTCCTGAGAGGGCTGAAAATATTTATTCCGAAATATTAAAATTCTTTACTCATTTACCAGTTGGGTTAGTCAATAAACTCATTAAAGATGGGGAACCCTCAATTAGGGTTTTTTCTGCCCATGGAGGAATTCCTGTTAATATGGATAACCCAAATGAACCTGTTAATCTGAATTTAGTTAAGGACGAAATAAATCTCTCTGCGAAATCATATGATGAATTTGATCCCTACATGAGCTGGCTTTTATGGGCTGACCCTAAGGAAGAGATAGAAGGTGCTCACACCGACTCTATGACTGGCAGATCCCAATTCGGAAAAGACGTGTTTGATAGGTTTCTAAACGAAAATGACCTTCAATACATGGTTCGGGCACATGAGAAATGGCCCGATGGATATAAATTCTTCTTTAACGATCAATTAGTAAGCTTATTCTCTACATCTGTGTATTCTAAGAAAAAAATTGGGGAAGCTGCATTCATAAGATTGGAACCTGGGATGCCACCCAAAATTTTACGTCCAAAAGAAAATCTCCTCAACGAAGATCTTAATAACTTCTAAATTTCACACTATATTTTCACTTTTTCTAATAAAATCAATCAGATCAAAAAATGATCCTAATATGATAAACAAAAATTTCATCGATACTATTATTGATTTGAAAAAAATAAAAGCCAAAACCTCGGGGAAGAAAATTGGCTTTAAAAGAATGCTTCAGCTTGGCTTAGGTGGGACGGTTGGTGGCCCAATTTTCGTTATCCTTGGAATATCTCTTGGTGTGGCAAAAGCAGGCCTTTTAATCTCCTTGGCAATTAACGGCCTCCTCATGATCTCATTTGTGGCCAATTTTTCAGAGCTCGCTCTCAGTTTATCCATAACAGGAGAGGGTTATAGAGTGCTTAAGGATTCGTTAGGTCCATCTTATGAATTCTTATTTGCATGGTTTATTTGGATAGGTAATATGATTTTTGCTGGCTTATCGGCCAGGAGTTTTGCTTATTCAATCAAAATATTTTTTCCCCCTTTACAATTAACCGATAGAAATATTGATATCATTGCGGCCGTCATTTTATTTGTATTCTATATTATGAATCTCAAATTCAATAAGAAACATAGTGTGATTATGAAATATCTCACCATCCTTCTTGTGGGGGGATTTGTGTTTTATATCGTGGTAGGATTGATAGGTGGTCCTCTCGTGAATGATGAGTTCTCGGGAAAAATGTTTCATCAATCCATCGAATTTTTGCCTGTGCTTTCCCAAACTGCCTACACCTTCATCATCTTTTGTATTTATGAATGGCTTTCCTCTTTTACTCTTATGATGGCTAAATTTGAAAAAATCCAACGTCCAAAAGAAAATATTCCTAGGACCTATTTGATAGCGATTTTTATAGGAGTTATCCTTTATTTGGGTGTAGCACTAACAACGATTTTAAATGTGGGGAGTACAAATAGTTCCCTATGGGATAATGTTATTTCCTCGGATCTCCCCTTAGCCACTACCTTTGAAGAGGTTTTCGGAATCTGGGGGGCCATTGTTATCGGTATCACAGGTATGATCGCCACCCTTACTTCTATTAATGCAGGTATGCAAATGAGCAGTCATATTCTTTTTTCCATGGGAAGAGACGAATTTATGCCCAAGACATTTACCAAATCAAAGGGGAATGTGAAAAATATGGCTTTACATGGATCCTTTATTATCTCACTCCTCTTTACGGTATTTTGGGATGTAAATCTTATGACAAATGTGACTGGTTTTATCTTTCTCGCATCGGTTGGATTCTTATGTATTGCGGTTGTACTTATGCGAAAATCCCGTCCAAATCTGGAAAGGCCTTGGAAAGTGCCTGGATATCCTTATACTCCAATTATTAGTGGCGTTGCTTGCTTTGTGCTCATGCTTACTATTGATTTCTGGAGTATTATCTGGTCGGTGGTATTGTTCTTTACGGGACTTATTTATTTTCTTATATGGGTTTATGTATTTAACCATTCTGCTGTCTTGGAAAGGGAAGATATTATCGAACGGAGAGAGGAATCGCTCAAACAAAGGGAGCTTGATATATTGCTGATGAAGTCCAAAATGGCCCGGAAGACCGCCGATAAATTAACTTCCTCTGAATCAATTGATCTCGATAAATATTCCGAGGAGAAAATTAATTTTATTCAAAGATTAAAAAATTTTGAGGCAATTGAAAATCGTAGTTTCGAAAATGTGGAGGAAATCAGGGAAGCGACCGAAAACATTGATCGAAAGTTAGAAAAATTAAAATTAATACTCCGGCTCGAAGAGCTCGAACGCTTGGAACAAAAAGGCCGGGAAAATCTCGAATCTCTTGATTCATTCGAGAAAAAAGAATTTGAAAGGGAAGAAGAGAAGAAGGAATTTGAAAGGGAAGAAGAGAAGAAGGAATTTGAAAGGGAAGATGAGAACAAGGAACTTAAAGGAGAAAAAGGGAAAAAGGGTAATCATAGAGTCAAGAAATCAAAAGAAAAAATGAAAAAAAGGAAAAGAAAGAAAAAAAAATTTATTAAAAAAAGGAAAAAATCTAAGAACAAATCCAAATCAAAAGAGATGACTGAAGAAAAAGCTCAGCAAAATGGGCAAGAAATCCTGGAGAGACATGAAAAAGAAAGTCAAATGTTTGAAACCCCCATATTTCTTAAAGAAAAGGAACCAAGTGTTCAAAAACTTGCAATGTATGATCTTATTAGGAATATTCTTCATAAAGAACAAGATAAAATCTCCGAGTTAAAGGATTTGGAATATGGAGAGGAAGAGTTAATTTCGGCTAAAAGTGAGGAACTTATTGGAAAATTGGAGAAAATCGAAGAAAAAGAAATGGAATTAGTAGAAAAAATACGCTCCCTTTATGAAAACGAAATTGATGAAGAACAAAAGAAAAAGGGTGATTGGAAATCTATATTTAATTTCCTTAAAATATTTCAGAATAAAGAGAATCTCGATTTAAAACAATATAGGGACAGTCTCGGGGAAACAGATGTATCTGTAGATATGGATGTTGTTCAGGGAAAAGGGTCCCGGATTTCAAGAAAGAAAAAAAAACAAGGTAAAAGACCAAAAAGAAAGAAACGGGGAGAGAAAACCAAGAAAGGAGAAAAAAAACATATCAAGAAAAAGCCTCCAGCAAAGAAGTTAGAAAAGAAAAAAACCCAAAGCTCACCCAGAAAACCTCCCAGAAAAGAAAAAAAGCAGAATGTCAATCGTTCCAAAATGGAAGAAGAAACACCGAAAGAAAAGGAAGCTCTTGGGGAAACCAAAAATGTGGAATTGGATCTTAAGGAATTAAAAAATAGAGAAAGAAAAGAGCTTATAAATGAATTAAAGAATATAGAAGAGAAAGAGAAGAAAATCAAGGAAGAATTAAAAGAAATACATGAAAAAGAAGAAGATGAAAAGGAAGAGAATGAATCTTAGATTAATGCCATGCTTTGTGAAAATTTTTCTTTCTTCTGTTTAGTACCGGATTCGGCCCCAATTTCTTTTGACCGAATTTTCTCGCAATTTTCCTCATCATAAAGTCCATAATTTTCCTTCTTGTCTTTCCTCCCTTTTCTGGCGGTTTTAGCCATTCTCTTTTTATGAAAAATGGTTCTAAATATCTATATATTATTTTAGGGGGAACATTCTTTAGCAATTTTCTCTTTATTCCTTTCTTTTTTGGGATTTTGGGATATGAAATTTGGGTAATTACGGGGCAGAAAGGAATTATATTTTTTTCTGAATTTATTGTGGCATATACTCTCACAATTCCAGAAAAGCCTTGCATTATTCCTACTCCTTTATCGGGTGTCCCTTCAGGCCAGATTACAAAATATCTATTCTGGAGAAGGATTTGGCGGATCATTTTCTCCACCATGTGTTTTCCATGTCCTAAACGGGGAACAAATCCAAACATCTCAAGGATGTCTGCCGATATACCTTCTCCCACATCCGTAAACGCACCCACGGGCTTTCCAAAAGCACCCAAAAAGGACATTACCACATCTATTTTTTTTGGATGATTAATATAAAAAATTGCTCCACCTTTTGGAATGTTTTCTGTTCCTTGGATTTCCATTCTGTGATAAATCTTGTAAAAGATTCTGATAATTTTAATAACTATCTTGAAAAAGGCCCATTTGATCTTGGAATGAAGAAGTTTGGTCTTTTTAAAAAACCTTGTGAGCATCGACTCTATCATTTGAACTTCTTTCGATTGTGAATAATATCTCTCTAAGATATCTTTCCACTGTTTTTTTGGGATTGCTGTCCTTTTATGCGTATAAGACTGTAAATTAGGATAGGGAATTTTATTCTTGTTTTGTTTTTTCATTTTCTTCGTTCCCTGGGTCTTTTTTGACAAGGGCTTACGATAAATAAAGAATTTCTAACTTTAAAAACGATATGCTAAGGTTTTTTGAGTAAAAAAACCAAAAAATGTAGAATAATTGCAAAAATTTAAATTTTTAAAATGAGAATCATTCTATTGAGGATGTCATTAGCAAATATTAAACAACATCTTGACACATTGATGGATGAGATTAAAAATATCAAAAAAACTGCTTCTTCTGGTCCATTCAATGAGCGAGAACTATATTTTATCAAGTGGTTCGAAGTTGCT
>CAZEPC010000206.1:0-8240 GCA_964513765.1 uncultured archaeon | reverse complement strand
AAAAAGAGCATAAAAAAAGAGTATAAAAAAAGAGCATAAAAATACCTCCGAAAAATCTCTATTGCTGCCTAATTAAGCTTAATTTTGCATTCCAAAGGGCACCGGTTCTACTTTATATACATTTTCCTCTAAATTTAGTGGGTCCTCCTCATCGAGAGCTTTTTTCCTATTGTTAAAATATAATAAAACCCACTCCAGAGTTCCTTTCATCTTTATCTTTTCGGCCAATCGGATTATTCCTTCCCACATCAAAATATTCATCACCATAAATAAGAGAACCCATCCAATGGGGCTTTCTGACCATTGTCCCAGTTGGGATGATGGAAAAACGCTGGCAAGAATGGCCCTGGGAATAAATTCTAAAATCTGAAATGCGTAAATAGTTAAGGATAAAAATCCCCATCGCCGAATGAATAAGGTTTGTTTTTTAATTTGTTCGGGCGTTTTATTCTTGTTAAACTCGAAAATCTTAAAGCAGAGCATCATAAGGAGAATTTGAATGCCAATTGCCAGGAGCACAAACCAAGATGGATGCACTTGAAAATTGGGATCAAATTCAAAGCTATCTTGGAAAAACATGCGGATGATAAAATCCATGCTCCCCATAATCATCAAACCTATCCCTATGCGGGTCCCATTTTTTAGGAATTTCCGGGTTAAATCTTGTTTATTGAGATAAATCCCGAAAATGGCCCCAAAAAGGGAGTAAGCCATCATGGGAAATATTGGTGCCTGGGCACCAGCTAAATCATATATGAAATAATAGGTGAGATAATCAATCCCTTGTTTTTCTACGTTCCAAGGATCACTTCCTCCGTAGATTGGATAATTTACAAGGTCTGAAAAGGCGAGCTGAATACTCTCTGCCACATATATGAATATTAACGCCAAAAACCCCATAATGATTGCGTTCTTTTTCAAATCATTCACATCATTGAATTTAAGGATGATCAAATAAATCGTGCTTGTTAATAATAGGCACCATCCGATTGATTGAATTGCTTCTGATGTGTATCCTAATTGCCACATCTTTTCCCATTGCCCGGCCCAATCGAAGTTATCTGCGGCGAATCCTCCAGCCAAGTAATATTCCCGGAAAATACCCCATTGATTGATAAAAGTATCCTTTACATGGCCAAATATGACCAAAAATAACCCCACTCCTAATTGTTTTCTCCATAATTTCATGGGGTCTGCACCTTTCTTTATTCGTTTTGTCATGGAGTAGATATTCACGGTTCCGGAAATTAAAATAAAAAACCCCCTGAAGTGTGCAAAAATGAAGATGAACAGAAATATGATAATTAATGCAATATTCGTAAAAGGATCATCAACATCCATAAGTCTGGAGCTATTGACGAACACATGAAAAATACACATTAAAAAAATTGCCATGCCTCTAAGAAAATCAAGAGTAAGGATTCGTTTTGAATTTGCCATAGGAAATAATATCAAGAAAGCTAAAAAAAGACTCTGATGTTCTTGTTTTCTATGTTTCTTTTTACTCAAGTGTGAGACATTTTTATCACTTCCTCTTTATTTTAAATGTATTTCCCCCTAAGGAATATTTTAAGTAAGTCTCTATATAGTCCTATCTATTTAGGGTAGATTTTAAGGAGTAATCTATCTAGTTCATTGAAAAAGGATGAAATTGATTTTAAATTTGAAATGGATCCAAAAAGTCGCTTCAAAAGGATAATTTCCTTAGATATTTATAGGGGCTGGGCAATTGTTTTTGTTGTTATGTTTCACGGAATTGTGTTTAATGCCTTCGAAAACACGGGCAAAGCTCAGCAGAATATTGATATATGGCTATTTTTGGTTCTCATTCCCTTTGTTATCTTGGGCACATGGGCCAGCTTATTTTGTTTTATTACCGGAATTGGAACCACATATGCGATAAATAGCCGTTTAATTGAAAATGAAGATTATTCTCTGAAGAAAAGATATTTCAAATCTCTCTTAAGGGTCCTTATTTTGCTCTTTCTACATTTTATGTGGTGTTATTTCTTTGCCCCTCAAGATGAAAATGTGTTGGGACAAACTCATATTAGTATGATATCCGGATCCATTCGAACTGGAAATTTGTCTTTTCCCTCTCCCTTGATCTTTTTTAGAACGAGCGCATTTTCGATGCTTGCCTTTACTGAATTACTTTTGAGCACTACTCTTGTTATTCTTTTCCGAAATGGCGGCTATAAAAAAACGAGAAGAAATAAATTCATATTTCTCTTAATTGGATCTCTTATTTTAATTCCCGGGGAAATTCTCTCCCTCGTATTTAAACCTATAATCTTTCACAATTTAACGGCAGAAGATAGTATGCTCCATTATATTTTAGCCCTCTTGGATATTTGGTTATTTAATGGGTCGAGGGCTGCTTTTCCAGATGCAGGATTTGCATTTTTCGGGGCATATCTTGGGCTTCTAAAGGCAAAAAAATCATCTCCAGAAAAGATTATGCTAAAGGGAGCCACCAAAGGCTGGATAATGGTCTTTTTGGGGGCTTTCCTTATGTTATTCTTTGGGATTCCACTAATTTCAACCCAAAGATTATATCCTGTGGGCTTGTATGTATTTAATTTGGGAATTCAGATGATATTGGGTGCGTGGTTATTGTGTCAAGATTTTATTCCAATGGACCAAAGAAGATTAGAACGTCCAATATTGCAATGGAGTGTCAATCCTCGTCGATGGGGCTTAATTTCATTGACGCTTTTCTTATTAGAACAACCTTATTCGGCACTTGTGTGTGCTTGTTTTAAATTTTTATTTTCATCCCTCATGAAGGATCTTTTCTTTGTGGTCTTTGTTTTTGCTCCCACATATTATTTCATTACTGTGCGCTTCCTTTGCCTATGGGAGAATTATAACTTCAAATATTCTTTGGAATGGCTTTTGGCATCAATTGGGAAAGATAGGGATGTTTCTCAAAATGAGGATTTTCTTCATATTAATGATATTGTATATTTGCCCAGTTTTAAGATTAGGAATCCCGAAACTGGGGAAGTCCGGAACTTGACAAATGATGAAAACCTAAATAAAGATATCCCGTTCGAGACAAGTAAAGAATACAAAAAAGTTTCTGTATTTCATCTAAAGGAAATGAAAAACCTTATGGATATGTAGAGATTTTGCAATCTATGAGTTTTCAAATTAAAGGTTTAATTGCTGCTCCTTTTTCTCCCTTAAATGGGGAGGGGGAACTTAATGTTGCCGTTATTCCCCAGTATTATGAATTCTTGAGGAAAAACGGGATTAAGGGTGTGTTTATAAATGGGACTTCTGGAGAGGCTTTTTCGCTCACTAAGGAAGAAAGGATTAAGATTGTTGAAGGTTGGGCAGAAGCGCGGGAGGCTGCTGGTGATGATGTGGATGATTTCAAGTTAATTGTACAAGTGGGTGCCACTGGTATTCAAGATGAACTAGCATTGGCTAAACATTTGAAAGATGTAAATGTGGATGGATTTAGTACTATGGCACCTATATTTTTTAAGCCATCGAATATTCCTGAACTTCTTTCCCATCTCCAAAAAGTCGCGGGAGTCAATCCAGAACTGCCCTTTTATTATTATCATATACCGGTTATCCATGGGGTGAACTTTCCTATGCTTGAATTACTGGATCTTCTTCAAAAAGAACAATTTTCTATTCCTAATTTTATGGGCATTAAATTTTCCGAACCAAATTTCTATGACTATATGGACTCCCAAGTTAAATATGGGGGTAAATATGACATGCCTTTTTGTTCCGATCAGATTCTTATCTGTGCATTAACTTTGGGGGCAGAGGGTAGTATTGGTTCCACATATAACTTTTCCGCCCCATTAACAAATAGAATAATGAATCTTTTCCAAGAAGGAAAGATTTTGGAGGCGCGTAATTTGGAAAGTTCATTAAATTCATTACTTGGCTTTATTAGGTCAAAAGGCTCCTATTTTGCAATTGCAAAGGCCCTTTTAAAAAAACGTGGTATTAATTTGGGAAGGGTTCGATCTCCGCTGAAAAATCTTAATGAATTGGAAAAGAAACCAGATATAATAATGGAACAGGTTATCAAATATATTGAAACAGCAAATCTTTCTCAATACATGAATAAATAAGACAAACGGGTGATGTTACTTAGAACTCTAACTTTTTCTTATATTTTTTAAAGATTTCTAAGGAAATTTCTATTTCTTTCCCTCTATTTTTTTCCCATTCCTCCCATTCCGGTGGTCCTTGCTTGATCCATTTAGTTTCCCAATCTGCGAGTTCCTCATAAAATTGATTGGCTCGAAAAGTTTCTCTCCCATATATTTTGGGTAATCCTTTTTCATGATAATCTTCTCCCTTTTCAAGTTTTTTTTCAAGAAACTCAAAAAATTGTTGCCATCGTGGATAATAGTAATCTGAAATAAGTCCGCTCCATTCCTTCCACGCATAATCAAAAATATGAGGCTCTCTATCGGAACTGGGCATGGGCCCCCATATTGAGAAGAGCATTCTGGCGTTGAGATCATACAATGCTTTTTCTTTAGGGTTTGTTGCGTGTTTATACGCATTATTTAACCATGTGTGAAAATCATATTCCTCTCTGGTACTTAGGAGTCTATCAACATCCAGTAACGCTTGAAGATAATAATGTGTCTTTTTTCTAAATTTCTGAATATCTTTTTCGTAAAAACTTTCTCTAATTTCTGGATAATATTTCTGGAGATAATTAGATATGACTTGCCTTCCTAAGTCAACCAAGTCAAATCTAAATCCTGATGTATAATTTAACATATCTCCTCTTTTTGATTCTTTTATCATAAGTTTCCATGCATTATTTAATGTTTTTGGATCATAGGGAATTTTTAATTTTGCATTTGGGCCCGATTTTTTCACATTTAAAGCGGGTCTGGCTCCTATTTGGGAACTATATTCAACACCATCTGTTCCTCTTTTATAAGGTCCTTTGAGGAGGACATCCCATACCTTTATCAAATTTTCATTTATTTTTCCATATCTTCTCCTTATATATTTCTTAAGCCATGATTTGAGATCTATAGGCTTTTTTCTCCATATAAGATCCAATGCAAGATCATAGTATACGGGATTTTGGTTGATTCCTTCCATAAAGAGACCAAAACCCAATTGTTTTTTCTTTATTAAATTAGAAATCCTTAATCCACTTTCTCTCGTAAATTTATTTTTAGCTAATTTTTTAAGATTTCCATGCAAATTTATTCTTGATCCGAAGTTATGGAGTATACCCGTCACAAAGTTCCGCCCCCAGAATGCCCATTTGGTTTTCCATTTATTCCCCGATAAATCCATAATTAACAGACGATTTTTTGGGATTGGTTTAACAATATTCTTTCTAATGGACCATGCCTGCATTACCCACGTTGAAAGAGGATCAACATCATCGATGAGATCAAATATGGATTCTCCGACTTTTCTTTGGTAATTTTTCCCTTTGATTGGAGGTTTTCCCTCATGGAAAGGATCAATCGCTAAATAATGGCTACTTCCTCCGTAAAGTGAGAAAAGGTTTGTGAAAAAATCTTTTCCAATCTGATTAAAAAGAGGATCTAGCGGGTCTAACTGAAAAGTTCCTCTAAATCCACACCAGGACCTTTCTTGATTAATATTTGCTTCTGGATATTTATCTGTCAATTTTTTCGGTACATAACCCGAAAATCCATGTTGGATTGGTTTCATTCCCAATTCTTGTTCCCTTCTGAATATTTTTTCCCCCAATCTTGCTCGCTTTATTATCCAAGTCTTTGGTAATGGCCCTGCGTGGGATTGAATGTTTGTCATTAATTGCCATGCTAAATAGCAAGGGCCTACCAAAAAAGAACGGGCCTCGACATCTGAAAAATCATTTTGCAAAAGAGTATCATACCAGACTTTTTCGGTTCCAATAATGTTCAAAGGCATATTAATCCCATTGAGTGCCATGAAATCAATTTCCTGTTCCCAGCGTTCCCAGTCCCACCAAGTGGCAGAATAATTAAATGTACAATAATTAAAGTAGGGACGATATGTATGAGGTGTCGTTGATATTATTGTTTTTTTAATTTTCGGCAATTCCCCTGGCATTTCCCTGTTATCTCCACACCATGAGAGGTGAAAATTACAAAAATTCTTTAGATAATAATTTAAACCACTTGCCAAAGATACGCCTGTATTTCCCATGATTAAAAGGCGCCCATCTTTTGCATTCTTCAGCTTAAATCCGTCTTTCCCGCCTATCGGCTTACATATTTCAAACTTAAAATGAGAATGGTTTTTTGGGATAATACGTTTGGCTAAATCCCTAACTGCCCGAACTTGATTCATATTCATAGCGATAATGAAATTAGGTAAAGAAGTTAAAAAAAATTTGGCCGTAGTGGCCAATTATGAGATATTCTTATGAATAAGAAATATCTTTTGTTTTTTATTGTTTTATTGATTATTCGGTGTCAAGTACAATACCGACTGCTACGGTTCTACCCATATCTCTGACTGCGACTCGACCCAATTGTGGATATTCCTTGTATTTTTCTAATGGGAATTTCTTAATTGGAACATATCGGACCATTCCAGCTTCATTCTTTTTCAAGAAGTCCGGATTCTCTTCAACCACTTCGTTGGTTTTTGGATCCAATTTGTTTTTGATTTTGTCGAATCTGCATGCAATTTGGGCAGTATGGGCATGAATTACGGGAGTATATCCAATGCTAACTGCCGTAGGATGCCAAATTACGATTGTGTGTGCGGTGTATGCGCCGTCTGGTCTGACCACATTACATGGTGCATCCTTTGGTGCAACAACACAGCCACGGTAGCAATCCTTCATCTTAAGACCTCTTAAGTTAAACCCGACGTTATCACCAGGTTCGGCCTTTTTCATTGCTTCATGGTGCATTTCGATACTTCTTACTTCACCTGTAAATTCTGTAGGTGCCACGCTAACCATGTCGCCGACTTTCATAACTCCGGTCTCTACACGGCCTACTGGTACTACACCAGCACCCTTAATTTTATACACATCTTGGATGGGTAATCGTAAGTCTTTGTCTGTTGGTTTTTCTGGGGTTGGAAGATCTTCGAGTGCTTGCATAAGTGAAGGACCTTTCCACCAATCCATTTTTTCACTTTTATCGGTAAGATTTTCACCTTCGAGGGCGGAAATCGGCACATACGAGACGTTTTTCTTAAGGTTATAACCAACTTGCTTAAGTAGGTTATCAATTTCGTTCTTTACTTCTTTATATCGTTTTTCTTTGTAGCCTACTGAATCGTCATCCATTTTATTAACGGCAACGACTAAGTTGTCTACACCTAAAGTTTTTGCAAGGAATGCATGTTCTCGACCTTGTCCATTAGCGGAAATTGCTGCGCTAAATTCAGAGGTTTTTGCAGAGAACACAAGGATTGCGGCGTCAGCTTGGCTGGCACCGGTAATCATGTTCTTCACGAAATCTGCGTGGCCTGGGGCATCAATAATGGTAAAGTATTTTGATCGTGTTTCGAATTTTCTAAATGCTAAATCAATAGTGATTCCACGTTTTCGTTCTTCTTGAAGTCTATCAAAGAAGTATGCGAACTTCCAAGATTCTCTTTCAAGATCCTTTGCAAGTGATTCCATCTCTCTGGCCTCACGTTCGGAAACTGCTCCTGCCTTAATGAGAAGGTGTCCCATTAAAGTGGATTTTCCGTTATCGATGTGGCCAATAATTACGAGATTCATGTGTTCTTTCTTTTTTGCCATAATATTTCACATCTATCTTTTTTAAAAGATTTAGTACATCAAATTATGTGTTAGGTGCAAATTAAATAGTCCGTTCAAGTGGCACCTATCAATAATTCTGTTGTATCCTAAGAAATATACAATGGGTATTTAATATATGTATTACAAGTAATACAAATTTCGTAAATTATTTGGAATGCCAAATATTATCATGTATATATGGTTCGTCCCACTAAACGTACGAATTCGGGAAAAACGAAGGTAATTACATTTAAGCTACCTACCGATGAAGAATTTCTTATTTCTGCCTATACAGAGTCGGCCAAAATTTCAAAATCCGAATTTCTGACTAAGATCATTAACCATTATTTACTTATTGATTTTTCGTTGGAGATTCACGATAAAACTCTGATTTCGCATTTGGTTGATACATTAAACATCAAACGTAATCAGTTTAAAGATGGAAAACTTCACGTTCTCTCGGTTCGCGTCCCCCGAAATGATCTAGAATTTTGGGATTTCTATTGCGAAC
>CAZEPC010000205.1:0-8263 GCA_964513765.1 uncultured archaeon | reverse complement strand
CGGAATGGTGATGGGGACCGACCTCACTGCAGGGATCAGCCAAAATCCGAACGGACCTGCCATTGTTCTCCTCATCTATAATATCTACCAGATTATCGTCTTTACTGGGACCATTTTCTTGGGGAGGAGATGGCAATGTTCCATGCTGTGCGTTATGAACGGCGGTCATGCAGAAGCCTTCGGGGTGGCAACACCATTTAAAGCGCTGGGAAAAAAAGAGGAACACAAGAAGAAATGGTTGCCAAACTCCAAGCAAATCCATCCGGCGGTCCGAAAAGGATTAACAGTGATTCAAATCTATTATTTTCTCACGAATATTACCATGGCGATCCTTTGGTCGATCTTTCTAAATAACCCTAACTCCTCAATTCCCGTGGAGACCCTAATCGCCTGGGAATCTGCAAATTATTACATATTCGGACTGATGTTAATGGTTTTGGGATGGGTACTTGTGGGGGGAAGGGCCTATTGTCTTTATTGCCCGGCTGGAACCATGCTGGGGATAATTGGAAGGATTGTGGGACAAAGAATCAACACAAATCTTACTCGCTGCGTAGACTGCGGACAATGCAATGATGCATGCAAAATGTCAATTGATATTAATTCCCATGCAATCGAGGGAAAACCAGTGAAATCCATAAATTGTGTGGGATGCGGTGCTTGTGTGGATGCGTGCCCCACCGATAACCTTGAATATAGCACCTATTTTCTTGAGTTTTATCGGTCAAAGATAAGTAAAAAAGATATAAGCATAAAAGACCAAAACGATCAAGAGCTAAAAGAGTAAAAAAAATATTGAAAACGGTTTGTCTAAGCCAAGATTTTCCCGATATCTCAATGCTTCTATTTTTTTCTATTTTTCATTCTTTATTTTAATAAGAACCAATAAGCCACAGTTCTCGGCAGTTTCTTCTTCAAATATATTGATTCCGTATGTAATCGTAAATCGTCCCGGATCTTTGTTGGGGGATGGTAATGTTATGAACACTCTCTTTTTCCAATCTTTCTTCTAATTGGGCAAGGTATAGGCTTCTGGGCATTATATCACGATTCCAATGCTCCCAATATCCATCTCCCTCAAACTTCCGCTTTCCGCATCCGATCCCCCAATTCATCGCCCCTTCAGGGCTCGAAACCATCAAATAATGGCTGTAACTTTGGCAGTTCCAAAACATCGTTTGAGCACCTGCCCATCCGTGCCCAGTCCCCGAATCACCCCTATCTCTTACCCGCATATTGCCACCTTGAACGGAATCGAATAAGTTTCCAGTAGACCATCTGTGGTGTGGCCCGATATCATTTTGGGGATATTCGGCGAGGCAATCAAGCCAAACATTGGGACCTGTAACTCTGGATTGTGCCACAAAGTCATGCCTTCCTCCCCGTGCATAACATCTATGGAAAAGATTTCCCAACCCGTCATATATTACGAATGAATACTTTCTGCCACCCGTCGTTTGAGAAATAGGATCCAACATTGCGCAATCTTGAATAGAATTGAAATTAGATTCATCATCTATTTTCACACACGCATATCCGAAATATTGAGCAATCACATTCGAAACCCATGAATTGCATGTGCGGGAAAGAACAATGGCGTTCCAGCCGTGATCTTCATCTTCCGCGTGAGTATATGTTGATGTGAGTCGCATCTTTTCCACCCCGCATCCTTCAACCCTTCCAGTCACGTTTGATTTTACCACATATCCCCCGCCATATTTCGATTGAATCGGATCTACAATGGGAATGTCGATGGTTATGATATTTTCCTCAATTTTGGTTATGGTCCGTTCATGTTTTATTGTATAAGATTCCTTTGTCCAGCCGTATTGTGCCATTTCCAAGGAGTCTATCCATAATTGGTTGGGGGTGCGTACAACCAAAATACGATCGCCCGCGGAATAACCTTCGGTTGAGGAAAGTTCGATTGTGTTGGATCCGGTGGGGATATAATCCGCGGTGATTTCCCTAATTGTACCCTCCACTTCCGGGAGCCCACTTCCATCCCCCTCAATCCGAATAAGATCATGTTTTTGGGCAATGGTGGTGATCAGTTCGGTGCCTTCCGGAGCGTTTTTATTTCCCTCTCCGCGCAGTATAATCCCCGATGCATTAATCTTGATTGGTTGTTCCATCCGATACTTTCCGGCTTTTAACAGTATTGCCCCTCTAAACCCGTTTTTTATTGGCATTTGGGATACAATGTTAATTGCCTCTTGAATTTGGGGAGAGTTATCGCCTTCAATGGCACTTAAGGTGGTCTTGACCGGAACATTGGGTAAAGATTGTCCTCCCCTTCGATACCCTGCAAACGAGAAATCGGGAATTTTATTTACCTTTTGGTTCTCCCCTTGGTTGGCATATAAACTGTATTCTAAATTACCCTCATCATCGTAATAAACTAAGGCGCTCTGCCTATGAAGTGGGATATTCCCATAGAGAACGCCCAAAATATTGATCATGATTAAAAGAATAGAAATTCCTTTGATGATTTGATTTTTTGATTGCGGTAAGATCGTAATGGTTCTTTTGGATTTTTTCTGTAAAGAATGGCTATTATTTTTTTTATTTGATTCTTTTGATCTGTGTTTCTCTGTTGCAGATTTATCTTGATGGGGTGAGACGTCTTTATATTCAAAATTTTTGGATTCCTTTTTCTTCTTTATTTTCTCTGTCAAGATTTTTATCAAAGCTAAGATTCCGGCCAATGAAAGAAACACAATGAGGCTCATGGATATAACAGATTCATAGACAAATTCCTTTCTTATTCCGGGGAATCCAGGCCAAATGAATTCTTCATATTCATAATGAAAGGCGACCGTGATTCCCGAAATCACCGAAAGAACAAGTAGGAAGTGGCTCCAATGTCGCTTAAATCTATCTAAAGAATTTTTCAAATTTATTGTAGTTCTATTCATCCAATCATTACTCATCAAAAGTCCAATGGCTAATCCAATAAATATTTCTAAACCCACCACATATCTCATCATTGGGATGAAACATAAAACTGCGTATGTCCCAAAAACTACCAATGGGGCAATAATAAATGCCAGTTTCCTTCTGGTTTTTGAAATTTGAATATAATTGCCCGTTATCCATCCCCCACAAATACTTAATATCATAACTCCTAAGGATCTGGGATTCTGATAGATATAGCCAATCTCAAGAAAGAGGAGAAATAATAGTACCCTATATATTTGAAGTTCCCAGGTTTTCCGGAGTGGGTGTGAGGATAAATTATTTTGGTACAAATTATATTGGTATGAATTACGTTGGTTAGAGTCCCACGAGGGTTCTCTATATTCCCTTGTTTTGATATTAATTTTCCTCATGGTTTTTGGGAGGATTGGGATTATGCTATAATAAAGTGATAGGCTGAAAAAGCCCGATGCAACTGAATTTGAGATAAGTGTTATTATCCCTAATATTATAATGGGAAATACTTCTCCAATCATGGAGGAAAGGGATGATTTGTGATTTTGGATGTCTTTTATTTTTTTATATCGGGCTTTACGCAGATGGTAAAAATAAGATGCCAAGAGACAAAAAAGGAGTCCAAAAGCTGAGATTAGAGGTTCTTGAAAGGAATTGCTGTCCCATCCTTCCTTGTATAGGATTCCGGCCAAGAATAGAAGAATGCTTCCAAAATAAAATAATATTTTTTCCATTGTTTCTAAATATTTTTTCTTCATCCAAATGCGGGCTAATCCTAAAATCAAGAAAACCCCTGCAATTGATAGAGGAATAAAGTCAGGATGAATTTCATACCCCTCACTTAAAATTTGTGCAACCACAAGTGGGACACCAAAAATAAGGGATATAAAATAAGGATTTTGACTCTGTTCATGAAATAATTTCCGTGATAAGGAATCCATTTTTCAATAAAACATTGGTTTTTATTGCTAAAAAATAATATTGGGTTCCACAAATCATCAATTATAGAATCATTTTACCAACTGTTGCTTACTGACAGATTTAAATGGTGATTGATGATGAGAGGGCTTGTATTCAAAGTTTTTAATTGAGCTATTTGAAAGATTCATCAACTTAAATGGATGTAGATTCTATATTCACAACCTATTTATATTCTGAAAACTATTAGTAACTAAAGGATGTTCAGATCTCTTACATAACCTAAAAATTCCTTTACAATTGAATCACGATTTGAGATTGATTTTTATGACGAGCAAAAAGGAGCTTAAGATTACCCTCGATACAAAGAGCATTGAATTCCTCAAGAAGAAAGGGTTAAAGCAGATTATTTTGGATGTTGAAGAGAAGAATGAGCCTTGCCTGCAGATTTTTAATCCCAAGGTTAATTTCAGAATTGATCAATTAAAATCAACCTCACAAGAGAAAAAAACCAATTTATCCACCCAAGATTACAAAAAGATAAGCTTTTGGTTGGATAATGGCTCGAAAAAGAAAGAGATCAAGGATATTTCAATTTCTGCTTTAATTTCAGATCTTTTTTATAAAAAGTTCTTGAAATTTTCCTCTAATGACACGATAAAACTTTCGGTTAAGGGCTTTTTTAAAAAAAGGTTGGAGATCCAAAATATTGAACCGATTTTAGTAAATACTTGTAAAATTTAGGTAAGGAAAGAAAAGAGAATAAAAAAGAGAATAAAAAAGGGATGAAAAATATGGGAAAAAGTAAATACGCACGAATTGCAGAAAAAAAGAAAAAAGTCTCAAAGAAAAAGGCGAACTCAAGACACCAATCCAAAGAAACTAAACACATACAATCCGGACATAAAAAAGGAAACGGAAAAGGATTGGCGATTATGATGATGGTAATAATTGTGGTTAGCGGTTCTATTTATGGAATAAAAGTAGCGATTGATCATTCCCAAAATTCTGGTGAGGAAGGGGAGACATCTCCCGTCAATACGGATTTTACCGGTTCGGATGATTCACAAACCACTCAAGACGATTCTTCAAGCGGTGATACTTCGGGATCCTATCAGAATGACCGTATTTTTACCACAATTGAGGGTGAAAGCTTCTCCATGTCGGATCATGCTGGAAAAGTTATTGTATTCTTTTTCTTCTATTTAGATTGTTATTATTGTGAACTTATGGAACCAGAATTACATAACGCGCAAAACCAATTCGAGAGTAGTGATTTATTAGTAATTGCAATTGACGTGCAACCTCAAGCGGATACCAGCTCCGAATTATTGGAATGGCGAAATACGAATGGATACAATTGGAAGGTCGTTCGGGATACAACGGGATCCCTTACCAACGAATTCCAAGTTACAGGTACCCCAAAAACAGTCTATTTTGACGGGGTGGGTGCTCAAGAAACCACGCATTACGGATATAAAGAATCTCCCGCCATTCAAAGCGCGATATCTTCAATTATATAAACCAAAGTTTTTTGTTACTTCATTTTTTTTATCCCATAAGAATTAATCAGTAAAATTAATCAGTAAATTTAATCAGTAAATTTAACCAATAAAAAATAAAGGAGAGCATCATGGACATATCAATATTCTTTTTGGCCCTGGGAAGCGGCCTTATTTCATTCATCTCACCTTGTAATGCCGCGCTTATCCCTACATTTGTTTCCTATATAACCGCCCAAGGGAAAGACGCAAAGCATAATGTACTCATGAGTGTTGTTTTCGCAATCGGTTATGCGTTGATGTTTACTCTTATTAGCCTCATTCTTAACAGCCTGGATAATTTGATTAAGGGCATACGGTACATCAATCTAATATCGGGCATCGTAATCATTGGGATGTCTTTATATTTACTTTTTAGCAAAAACTTGATGTCCTCATCCCTTCGAAAAGTCCGAAGGGTTCGAGAGCAAGACCCCCATTCCGATAATATCGCCGAGAAGGGGGTGAATAAAGATCATGATCATAGGATCGAGGGGGCTCACGATCAAAAATCCCAAACTTCGCGGGCCGTTCCCTCTAAACAAGATTCAGATACTTCTTCAACCCAATTCAAATGGAACGGCAATCTTGGTGCATTCTTACTGGGAGTAAGTTTAGGGTCTGCGTTTATTCCTTGCGTAACTCCTATGTACGCTTCAATCCTCACCATTTCGTTCCAATATTCTCTCATTACTCAGTATCTCATGCAATTTTTCTTTGCTGTAGGGCTTACTTTACCATTCATATTACTGGGCTTGTTTATCGGAAAAATAACCAGTTATAATCGCTTGGTGGTTAAACTGGTGAAATATGGTTCTGTGCTTCAGAGAATTTTTGCCATATTTTTAATTTGGATCGGGGTTGAAATCATTTTGACCGGGTATGGATATGCCGGAATCCTCCCCATCATATAATTTCATTGCTTTTTAAATTTATTCAATTCTTACCTATAAACAACCCAATTCTGCTAGATCTTCAGTATCTTGTTTATATTTAGGGATGAGAACTAAATAAATTGCTAAATACAATGCTCTACCCGAAATTTCCAGTCATTATAACGCTTCCGATATGGATAGAAAAAGGCATAAAGCTCAATTTTATCTTTCGAATACACTAATTTTCCGTTTTTTATGATTTCCCCTTGAATTTTAAGAGGGAGTTCCCGAAAAAGGCGGACATCATATTTGCTAATATCTCCCTCAAAATTTTCCATGATAAAACTCCAAGTATCATAGATATTCTCATCTTTAGAAACTACACAAACATCAATATCACTTCGATTATGTTCCATTCCATAGATATAAGAGCCGTAGAGGAGAATTGCCTCGACCCTGGGATCTTTCTGGACAAATTCAAAATCTTTCTTAATGCGTTCCATTAATCTTGTAATTTTTAGTTCATTTTGAGAACCCATTTTTCCACCTTCTTGACTATTGTTTCTGTAAATGGGATTAATTCGTGTATGGCATCCCAAGCAATATGGTCAATTATTCCATTGTAATCATGAACTAACCTATTTCTTAGACCATTCATTTTTTTCAACTTATTGTATTCTTTATAATTGATGATATTTTGATTTCGAAGTATTTCAAAATTATTATAATCATCCTCAACTACTTTTACTAAATCCTTAACAATCATTGCACTAATATCTGTGATTCCTTCAATGAGTGTCTGCATTGCATAATACACTGCATAAATTTTTTGGTATTTTCCTTGCTCTTGTTCTTGTTTCAATTTTTCTAGTACAAACCAATTTTTTAGTTTTTCTAAGTTAAATTTAATTTTTTTAATTTTCTCAAGATAACGTTCAAATCGGTCCTTCTCCATCATTCTTACACATATTAAGAAAATTTTTACTAAAATACTTTCTTATTGAACTTCTAAAAGCTAAAAAAACCGAAAAAAAATGTTTCCGGATATTCCCTTCAATTCTCTCATCTCCTTCTTCTAATACTGGAGAAGTTATTCTTTTTAAGGAGTAGATGTTTTTACCGTTCTTTTCTTGAATAATAGAAGTACTGTTCCAATTAGAGAAATCGCGATAAATACCGTTGGAAATCCATCTACTTGGAAAGGATCACCCGTACCGCCCCCATTCATCTCATTAGGATCTGTCTCTTTATTCTCGGATACAATCCCTGATTCCCCTAAAAGAGAATATTTTACCGAGTTATCATCTCCCGAAATCTTAATATAGTAATCTTGACCGGTTTGTACAAGTAAACTAACCTCTCCATAGCCGTTGCCGAGTGTAATTTCAAAATTTTCTTTAACATTAAGGTTTGCATCAAATATTTCAACCTTAAGATAAGAATCTGGGTTATCTAATTGCACGGAGATAGAAATATTCTCATGGGTCGGAATAAATTTAAACCAATCATTATCTGCTTGAATTAAATTATACTTATTAAACGGATAGGAAATCAATTCTGCTTCTTCTTCAATATCATTCTCTTCGTATTGATCGTCGGCAATTGTGCTCGATTCGATGCTTAGATCATACCAATCCCCGATATCATCTCCATATACATTGACCACATAATCAACGCCCGGCTCAACTGTAGAGGAAAAGCTTGCTCCTCCTTCGCCGCTGTATGCATCAAATGAATCGATCAAATCTTGAGAGTCGTCGTATAATTGAATATGAAAGATGCTGTCGGTCGCTTTTTGGAGCGATATCTCTAGATTGTGGTTTCCTGGAGTAAATCGGTAAAAATCATCGTCGTATTGGATTAAATTGTTTTCGTAAAATGGGAATCCGATGAGGCTGGCGGACAAATAATTATCATTCTCTTCATAGGTATCTTCAGGTGTTCCATAACCGAGAGAAATGTTTAGAGTATAATTGAAGCCCATATTACTTCCGT
>CAZEPC010000204.1:0-8274 GCA_964513765.1 uncultured archaeon | reverse complement strand
TAATTTAACCTGGCGATTTATCTCGGATTCAGGGATGATGGGTAGGATTGGATGAAATTTAGCACTCCCTACTAATTCAACTTTGCCCTCTTTATACAAATCTTTCAGAAGGCTTATTGTTCTTTGCATCTCCAATTCAGAAAGCATATCAAGTAGACAACCTTGAACATTAAGGGTGATCTTGGCGTTTTCATGTCTTTCCATCATCAAAAGAAGTGGTAAGTAACATTCTTCATTTATTTTTTTTAAAACATTAATATCTTGCCAGGGCGGCTGGTATAAGTGTAAAAATGGTGCCCAATACATTGTCATGATTTATTCACAGATTCCTTTTCTATTTTTTCCTTTTTTCTTCGTTCTTATGTTGTGTAATGAAGGATTTGTTATTTTTTTATGGATTATAAAAACGATATTCGTTTATATATTTAAATGTTTATTGTAATCTTTACATGATATTATCTAAAACATTCCAAAATCGATCACATAAATATCATCCTATCTCTTTTAAATTTAGAAAAATGGCACAAGAACAAATACAAGACCGAAATGATTTGCTATATAATGAAGATGGAAAAAAAGTCCGGTTCATAAAAAAGAAGGTTATTGTGTTGGGAGAAGGCGCGGTCGGTAAAACAACGCTTCTCTACCGATATATGAACGGTGTTTTTCTTAAAGAACTAAAAATGACCATTGGAACAGATTTCTTCACCAAAAAACTAAAGTTAGTGGATGATAAATTTGATAATAGGGTAACCCTCTTACTTTGGGATTTTGCGGGCCAGCAAAGATTTAGATTCATATTAAATGAATACATAAAAGGTGCTGAATGTGTTTTACTTATGTTTGAGAGAACTAGGTATAAAACAATGGAAAACCTCCATGATTGGATTGATATGCTAAAAGAGGCAGATGTTTGGGGAAAACCAAATGTTGATTATTTCTTAGTCTCCACCAAATTGGATTTGTTAGAAGATAATCCAGATGGAATATCCAAAGAAGCAATTGAGGACTTCCAAGATGAAATCGGCGTCCATAGATACTATGAAACATCCTCAAAAACCGGTAAAGGAATAGAAAAATTGTTTAAAGGCGTCATTAATGCAATGGTCGTGCAGGATCTTTAAGAAAATAAAACCTATCAACAAGCTAAGAAAAAAATCGGAAAAATGAAAAAATTGAAATGAGTAATAAAAAAGTTTTCGTACAGTTCTAGTTTAATTTCTTTTTTATCTTTTCTAAAACCTCAACGATGTAATCCAAAGCTTTCTTTTCCGACAAGAAGACTGTCTGATCTAGTTCAAAGGAGTGTTTGTGCACGTCTTCAATTACAGGGAAATTTTCGGGAGAGGATTTCTTTCCACCCCAATTTGCATTGCTATAATCAACATTTGGCAATAATTTTACATCTCTAAAGCAATCCAATGTGTGAAGGGGAGGATATGTAGCATCAGTAGGGATTCCTGCTTTTTCTAACTCCTCATACATCTTTCCATATTCTATCCCTCCAAATTCTGCTTCTTCGAAATATACTGGATACACATATTGACCGCAGGATTCTACACCTTCTGAACGTTTTTGGGGTCTAATTCCCTCTAATTCAGCAAGTTTTTCATTCAAGTATTTAGCTTGTTTATTTCTCATTTTTAGTTGTTCCGGATATTTTTTCAACTGAGTCCTTAGAAGGGCGGCATTTAATTCCCCTAAGCGATAATCTGATCCATATACAAAATGGTCATAAAACCATTCTCCCGGTAATCTTCCGCTATCTAAAACTTGGTAAATTTTAAGTGAAAGATCATCATCTTCTGTCACTATTGCTCCTCCTTCCCCGGCAGTCAAAACTTTACTGGCTTGGAACGAAAATGTACCACAATCACCCCAAGTTCCCACTGTCTTTCCCTTATATTTACTGCCATGGGCATGAGCACAATCCTCAATGACGGATAACCCGTGTTTTTCTGCAATTTTCATTATGGTATCCATTTCACATGGCATCCCCCCAAGATGTACGGGGATAATCGCTTTAGTTCGATCAGTTATTAAACCTTCAAGGTTCGTGGGATCCATTAAAAATGTTTCGGGATGTATATCACAAAATATCGGAACGGCACCAATAGATGCCACCGAAGAACCAGTTGCGTAAAATGTCCAATCTGATACAATTACTTCATCCCCTTTACCAATGTCTAAAGCTCTTAATGCGATTTCCAATGCATGGGTTCCGTTTGTGCAAGCCCATGCATGTTTGACCTCTTGAAATTCTGCAAATTCTTCATTAAATTTCCATACTTCCTCTCCTGCATGATCCTCTGGAGCACCACACCACCATTTCCCAGACTCGACCACTTTTTTAACTGCATCGACATCTTCTTTGTCCCAAATAGGCCATTTCTGAAATTCAATATCTTTTTTATCCATACTAAAAATAAAAAATGATAGGGAAAAAAAATTTTCAAATGAAAGAAAATAACAAGGAAAAAATATTGCTCCTCTAAATAAAATTCTCTTTAAATTTTTTAGGACCACTCATAACCGCATTGAGAGCACACGTATTTTGTTCCATAAATTGGTTTTGGTACATAGCTTATTATTTTGGTCTTGTCTTTGACTTCCTTCACTTTACTACTACCACATTGCGGACAAACAACCCGATTCCCACTTGGGCCCATAGCCGCCTGACTTTGTGGTTGTGCTTGTCCTCCTGATGGTCCAGATGCTGGACTGGCCGACTTTGATGCAGATATTTGCCCTCCACTGGATGCCAAACTGGGTTCCATTACAGCTTTAGGTTCTTCAAGTTCTTTTATTTTATTATTTTTTATTTCCAATTCGGCTTTTAATCCGCTTATCTCATTTTTTAGTTTGCCCTCTCTTTGTTCGAAGGAGGCCATATCTTCTTTGAGTGCTTCGTGCTGATCTGCCAATGCTTGGTAATCCTCGGGTGAGATTGAATTCTCTTGGAGTTTTTTAAGCTGAGTGCTCACATCTTGCAACTGTGATTGTAATTGATTGTTTTGCTCGTTGAGATTCTGTATTTGCTGATTTAATTGCTCTATCTGTTGATCCTTTTGCTGTATTGCTTGAGGGTCTGGCGCATTCGCGATTTTCTGATTTAATGCACTTATTTGCTGGTTTAATTGCTCTATCTGTTGATCCTTTTGCTGTATAATTTGTGGATCGGGTCGGCTTGCAAGTTGCTGTTTTAATTCTTCTATCTCTTGTTCCTTTGCTGAAACAATGTCCCCTGCAGCAGCCTTTTGTTTTTCCACTTCCGCTTGTGCCTTTTCAATTTCTGCCTTTTTTTCCTCCAATCTCTGATTGATTCCTTCCAGTTCTGCGTTTTTTTCATCAACCATTTTTTGGGCGGCAGCAGCATCTTTATTAAAATTCTCCAATTGCGTGGTTAACTCTTCAATTTTTTGATCTTTTTTGGCAATGTCCTTGTGTAATCCTTGAATTCCCTCTTGAAATTGATTTAATTGTTGTTTTGCTTGCTCTATTTGTGTATCTTTCTCCTCTAAGCCTTTCTTTAAATCTTCTACATCTTTTTCAAGTGCCCCGATTTTTTTATTAGATTCTTTTTCTTTAGTTGTAAGCTTGCTTTGAAGTTTTCCTAATTCACTTTCAAGTTCCTTAGATGCTTCATTTAAATCCTCCATATTGTCCTTTAGTTCATCAATGGTGTCTTGCTTTTTTGAAACCTCAATTTGGAGTTCTTCTGTTTTCATTCTATAGTCTGCTAAATCAGATGCGGGGACTTTTACTTTTTTATGTCCCTTCCCCTTATCTAAGTACTCATCAACATCTTCCCAGAAACTCATTCTTAATCACTAAATTATACTTGATTTTTATATAATATAACTTTTTGATTCTTTTTGATTCTTAATCCAAAAGTATTTTTTCAAAAGAATATTGAAAATATTGTAAATGTCTGAAAATGATAATGAGTTAGAGGTTGAAATTCAATTCTTTTCTACACTAAAGAATGTTACGGAAAAAGATTCAATTTCAATCCAAATAGAAAATGGAACCCCCGTCTTGGATATTCTTACAGATATTCAAGAAAAATACTTTATCCCCAATGATTCAAGAATTTTGGATCCTTCAAATGAGACCTTAGAAACGGGAATCATTTGTCTTATCAATGATGCCGATGTGAAATTAACAGGTGGTCTCAGACAAAAAATAGATCGAGAAGGAAAAACAATAACACTCATATCCTCTCTTCATGGGGGATAGATAGTAGATTGATCTATATATAGATTGATAGATGATCAACGAACGATCTCAAAAAATTTTAAAAAAATTTTCTAAAATGGGGAAAAAGGATTAAAAAAATTGTCATTGCTTATTTTGTAATCATCTTATAATAAAGTCAAGGACCAACCAAATCCTACCACAGCGATTGCTTGAAAGAAACAAAATGCTGAAAGGATTAATGCGATTGGGGGCCATGCGATTAATTTTGAAAGGAACTCGACCCAACCCAAAGTTAATTTCACTATAGTAAATACAATGGAAAAGATAACTAAGAAAATGACCAATAATATCCATTTTAGGTTGATATCTATTTCTTGCGTTCCATATTCGACCGCTTCGTTAGGCATCAACAAAACCACAGCCAGTACCGTACCAGCACCGATTATCGATCCCAGTAATGTTGCCCAGGGAAGATCAACAAGGGGTTTAATAAACATAATCATCCCTAAAATTAACAAGGTGATTGAGGTCAATTTATCATAAGATGTAAACTCAGGGCAATTGGAACATGGGGGTATCTTATAAACCATGCTGACAATAGCTGTTGCAATCGAAAGGAGTCCTAAAAATATACCCGAGAAAATAAGGATCTTTAAAATGGTAGAGACAGTATCATATTCCCATTCCTCTTTTTTAGGCCGTAAAAAACCATCTTTTCGATATCCTTCATATAAAAACCAAATTAATGTCATTATTCCGCAACCAATAAGTAACCAACCATCTTTTCCACCAAAAGTATTCACGAACCAATCTATATTTGAAGAGGTAGAAGCGTCTTGTAATAACATTTTTTATCCTATGATATTAATAAATTCTGTTAATAAAAAATCATTTGGGCACCAATATTTGTCAAAAATAAGATAAAAAAACATTAAAAATCATCTTTCTTTTTGTTCATTTAATTCGTATTGCTGAATTTTCCAATTTAAGAAAGAAATTTATCAGCAAAATAATAATCAATTATTTTTTTAGTTCAGTGGGCTAAAAGTTATTTAATAACTCAATAGGGTAGATTCGATGGTTGATAAGAAGATAAAGGAAGAAATGCTACAAAAGATTGAAGATGGATCATTTGGGGTTAATGATATTAAAGAATATATGGATCTTTTTGTGGAACTAGCAAACGAATCCGAGGATGTCGAGTATGAAATTGAGGGTTGGGATAGAATACTTAATTTCAAGCTAGAAAACGCGAATAATTTTAGTTTGGTTTTTGAAGATGGAGAAATAACCCTCGGAAATCTCATTGAAAATGCTGATGTTACTCTTGAATTGGACGCAAAAATTGCTGCTGGTGTATTTACTGGGGAGATAGATGCCACCTCTGCATATATGAGCGGCGATTTGAAGATAAAGGGCGCTCTTCCAGATGCCGTTAAATTCCGAACAATTGTTGAATTGGTTCGGGAAGAACTGGAAGATGATTGGTAGTGTATAACAAGTATCAGGAGTTTTCCCGAAAGATATTTAAAAAAAATATCGTTTGGATTCGTTAAACTTCCGCATCGGTTGGAAACATTGATTTCCTTTTTCCAAATTTTTCAAATACCGAAAATTAGAATCGAAATAAAGCCAAAGATTATTCCTACTATCCAAGGGATGAGTATTGATTCCTTAAGATTTTCTATTATAAAATCTTTAGAGCTCATTAAGCTGAATGTATCCTGATTCAACGCAATATCTGAGAATACGGTGCTTATTAAAAGCCAATGAACGAGATAATAAATCCAATAGATCCACTCAGATACGTTTTCAGATGCAAGCCACCAAGAGATCAAACCAATGATCACCCAGCTTAATAAATCTCCCAGATAAAACTTCTTCCAATTAATATAAATATCATCATGATTTGCTATGATGAAGCCGATGAAATGTCCCACTTGTGCCGCAATCCAAAACACAAATATTAAGCGAATTACTAAATCCGGATGTAATATTGCCATATATATTGTATTTTATCCAGATAAAAATAAGAATCTTTATCATTTCCTTTAATAATACGGTAATAATAATACGGTAATCATTATTGAAATTAAAAAAGAGATAAAATTCGTCAAAAGCACATTAAAGTATTTTTAATTATCCCATTTACCATGAGAGGCGGCTAATCTTGGACTTTAAATTCTTTATGTGTGCTTTATCGATCTTAAATGTTTTCTCCAATTTCAGAGCTAAGCGGTATCTGTTCTCTGCAAAGAAATTATCTCCCATACTCTCACAATATTGCCCCATTCGGATGTATGCATTGATAAGGGCTTTTGGGTTGTTAAATTCCTTTATGCAATCAATATATTTTTTAAATATCTTCAGGGATTTTTCATATTTTTCTTGTTTTTGTTCCCAGAAGCGAACTTCTTGCTGAAGCTTTTTTAATTTATTTATTTTAGCCATTCTTCGGGTTTGATGTATATTCATTAAGCCCCGATAACTTTCCATATTTATATTCTTTTTCTGAAATGCCATACTATTAACTAAGATATTGAATAATTAAAAAAAGAATATGATCCAAATAATATGAGAAAAATGAAAGATAAAAAAGTAATAGAAACCTTGAGGTATTAAATTAATTATCTATATTTTAATCTTTATAACATAGTACTCTCGGATCTCAGTTCGCTAACCCAATAGAGAAGACTCTGCAACAAAAATGAATTGTCATGTCGTAAAATATTTTTAAAAATATCCAAAGATCCTACGGAAAAATATCTCCCTAAACTGTAAAATCCGTTTACAACGATATGTCTGCTTTCGGGCCAAGGCTCATGGGAAAACACAAGACTCTTCGCTGCTGAGGGGTCTTCAATGGTTATTGTGCATGAATTACCTACAAACACCGAACGTATTCCCATAGTCAAGGGGTCCATCGAAATTCCTTTACAAATCACTTGGTAAAAATCCCCATTTTCATAATCTTGCTCATGGGCGAGATAATCTCCGTTGAATTGATGTCCCAAATGGGAGGCGAGAGTATTAAGATTAGTATTGTTGTGTTGATCCCCTCCGGCAGCATTAACCAAAACGACTGCTCCGCCCTCCCGAAGGAAGTTTAATATTTCCGTAATTTCTTCTTCCTCGAATTTTGTGTTTTTTGGGGCACCAATAAAAAAGATGGTGTAATCTTTTAACATTTCGGCATTGACAGGTGTTTGGTTTAATTGCCATACTTCGTAGTTATTTTCCTTTAGGAAATCTTTAAAGGGTTCATATTCCGGGCCAGTTATATCCAGTTGCTCCCCATGACCTATATCGAATAATATTCTTTTTGATTCTTGTTCTTGTTCTGCCATCTTAATTTCCTCTAGAGTATATTTTAAAAAAATAATGATAATCTATATTTACATTTTATCCAATTGAGCTTCAATTTCCTCAATTCGAAACTTTGCCTTATTTTTATCGTTCTCCAGCTTTTTAATCTGCTTGTCGTATTTAATTTTATTCATTTTTCCGGAATCAAATTTTTTCTGAACAAAGGAACGAAGGTTTTTAATAGAATTTAATTTTTTAGTTAAGCCATCTAACTCTTGTTGGAGTTCATCTTTGGATTTTGAAAGCACTTGTGCGGATGTATCGACTTCCTCTGGTTCTTCTGGTTCTTGTTGTTCTTGGGTGCCGGCTTGATTCTCATAGGATTGTTTTTCGTAATTTTGTGAATAATCCACCGACCCCTCTAAATATTCTTCATTGGATGCAACATATCCTTGATTGGATTGGGCAGATGTATTTTGTATAGATCCCGGTTTAGACGGCAACGGGGTTAATTGTATTTCCTCTTCTTGAGTTTGTGGAGGTCTCGCTTGATTTGATGCCTGAGTCCCTTCATTTGCGTCTGGCGGGGGATTTGCCCCAGGTGGTGGCATTAATGTACCTTGTGATTTTCTTGGTTCTTGTTCTGCTGTTGCTTGTTCTGCAGCCTGTTTATCTGCCTCGGCAACCTCCTTTTCCCGCTTGGATTGTTCCTCAATCTGATTTAGATTGCTCATGATGGAATCTAAAGGATTTCCACTTTCTGGAACG
>CAZEPC010000203.1:0-8286 GCA_964513765.1 uncultured archaeon | reverse complement strand
TTATTACATTTACAACGATTTTCTTTATTCTCTACCTTTATTATTGGTTTTCCTTCTCTTTCCTCTTGCGGGTTGTTTTTGCCGTTTTAATATGCATTTTTATGATGATCGGATTGCTCCAATCTTACGGGAAGCTGGATCTAGATTATTGGAGAATGAAAAGTAGCAGATACAGGATTGATAAAATCAAGAAAAGAGCAAGAAAAAATATCTCTTTAAAGCCCATTTCTTCAAAGAGAAAGGGTGTTCAGAGGAAAAGTATTCAATCAAGGGAAAGAAATATTCAATTAATTTCCCGGAAAAAGAAACTAGCCCAAAATAATCAATCTTCCCTAAAAACACCAAAATATGATTATGCCCTCACAAATAAACGCTTTTTAGCTCTGAACGCACGTTTCTTTGAGACCTCAAAAAAGTTCAAATCCGTCCCCCCGTTTCTCCCGGAATATAAACTTAGCGACCTATTAGAGCATCTTTCCGATAAAAGGAATTGTTTGAATTGTAGATTTTCCGATATATTCTTTACGCCCGAAAGGCTGATTGTAAATTGTAAAAAACGGTCCAAAAAATCGTTTTACATTTTCAGATTTTGGGGAAGGCCTTGCTGGCAACCAGATGGAGAATGGATCCTCCATCAAAAAAAGGATTTAGGTAATGCTCCAAAATGCGAAATGTCCAATGGTCTCAAAATCTTATTATAAAAAAGAAAAATCCGATATTTCAAAATGGGAATAAAATCTCGTTGTTTATCCAAATAAAGTACCCCATAAAACCCAAAAATATTCCTTCCACAAAAACTACGGCCAAGAGGAAATTAAATAGTCCCAGTCCAAACATTAATCCAATGCTTGCCCCTCCTCCCATAATTAAAATCAACCAAGCTCTTTTAAAATCGTTTTTAACCAATTGTCCTCCTTTAAAAAAGAGGATTAGTGGCATCAGAAGGAATCCTAAACCCCCAAAGGACATTTTCAATATTCTGGGATAAACGTAATAAATTGCTTTATTTTGGATTATTTCTGTTGTGAGAAAATGGAATATCCTTTCATCGAGAAATCCATAGGGCAAGATAATTATGATTGTGATCGCCACGAGCTCTATGAGATAGGAAAATCGGAGAAATTTCCGATAGGGTGAATTTTTTTTCTTATTTATTGGTTTATTATTTTCTTTCTCCTCCATCTTGCGTTCATCAAAAATTTTGGTTTTGCTCCTTGCATAATAAACAATTCTGATTAGCAGAATTCCCATGAAGAGACTAAAACAAATCCATAGAGTAATTTGTTTTATCTCGTAATCCAGCCCGACATACCAAATAATTTGACCGATAGTGATGTGGATAAGATAAGGGCCTTTTAAATTGATTGTTTTCATATTTTTCTGTCCCTTTTTTCGGAGTGTTTTGAAAATGAGGATAATAGAAAAGAGTTCAAAGGCCAAAATCATATTGGGGAAAAATCCATCAAATTTTATAAGTGCTGAGAGGATCCATACTCCTGTGAATAGGCCACATGAGATTAATTCGAGCAATTTCCTTCTCCTATCTATATTCTTTAGGTTGCTGATAAGGAAATCTGCAATAAGCACACAAATTGGCCCACAGATGGAGAGGAAAATCGCTCCTTGCTCCACCCGTTCGAAATATTTTTCAATTTCCCCGCTAAATAATAACCCCATTAAAACCAAGTGTATATATTGACTTATTAGCAGGGATCTCCTAATCATTTTGATTCTCTTTAGGTTCTTCATCTTATTTTTCCTCCTCTTTTGTTATTTTTTCCTCTTTTGTTATTTTTTCCTCTTTTGTTATTTTTTCCTCTTTTGGTATTTCCTCCTTTTTTGATATTTTTTTATCCCTCAATAAGGACTCCTGTTTCTGTTGAGTAATTTGAACTCCAGCTTTTTTAACATAAAGTTGGATAAGTGCCAAGACTCCGATCAGAAGGGCAAAATTTATGATATATATGATGGTTTCTTCTTTTTCCAAGGAAGATTTGTGCATGAGTTGGGAAAGCTGCCCCGATGTTACAAATTCAATCTTCCCTTCGCTTTCTCCTTCTACTTCATTCACAAATTGGGCCCACACCTCATAAGGACTTGTCCAGCAATGTAAATGGAGTGTGATGAAGAGGGGTTTGTCCCGTTTATATTTCAGCATGTCTAAAAGTCTGGTCTTTTCGTCCTGATATTCGGAAGAATTTTCTGCCCCATACCCAAAGACCTTCATAAAAGGAATCCCTTCAATAATTGTTGGATATGGTTCATTGCTCCCTCCATAGCCATCGATAATGGAGTCTGCTTGAATTGATCCATTGTCATAGCTCATAATATCTATTATTTTTGTGATGTCCCCCGAGTTCCATGTGCGCACTTCTCTCTGATCTAATCTCCTCATAAGGTCGCGGGTATCCGTCCAAAATGTTCGGAAATAGTCTCTTGATGCGTATTCAGATTTGACATATCCTTTTCCCCCTACCCCGTTTACAAAATAATCCTTTTCGGTCATTTGCTGATAATAAAGTTTGGCCATACCCGGTGCCAAATTGATTATACTGGGAGTCATTTCATAAGTTGTGGGTACGGTTCCATGTCTCCCCGTCCATAGGGCGCTCTTCATAGTGTTTGCTACAAACTGAATATTATCTCCGTCTGAATAAACTCCCGCAACGTACATCTTATTCTCGAGGATGATTGATGAGATATTTCGAGATTTCTCTTGTGAAAAAGTAAAATTATCTTCAATAGGGAGATTATTCCAAAAGGGCATTTGGTGGAAAAAATCACTGGGGATAAGATATTTTCCGTATTTGGTTAATTCTCTCACTACCGGATGTTCATTACATCCATAAGGCATCATATACCCAAAAACCACCATATTTTCGGGACTGTTCTTTAAGATATATTCAAAGACCTCCAAATCCGCTTGCGGATGTCTAGGATCTTCTTGTCCCTCGCAATACATGGGTTTGAAGAGGGTAAAGACTCCATCGCTACACAATTGAGCTCGAATATGATAGGGTTGCCCCGAATCGAACATGCCCAATGACCTTTGGGAGCATTGATCATAATGATTATTAAAGGCCCAATTATATATCTCCGCTCTTGAGGAATTTTGGGTAAACCCTTGCTCTTCATATATTTGGGTGAGGTTCTTCTTAATAGGGATATTTTCAATCTCCCCTTGATTATTGAGGCTTTCATACAAATCCCTATGGATCAGAACCGAGTTATAAATCCTTGAAAAAGGGGTGGCAATATTACCTGACTCTGGAAGATCATCCCAAATTATGATCCCCCCAATTTCATCGCGATAATGATCAATTAAATCCGAGATATTTGAGACATCTAACCAATTTCCCCGGTAATTAGAACTATTTAAATCCATGAGCCACTGGTATGTCCCGGAATTGATTACAACAAACAGCTCGGATTTATTTGCGTTAATTCTTCCCTCCAAGCTGGAAAGGAAATAGAGCTCTTGTGAATTTAATCCCCATCCCCTTACATCTATTGCCCAAAACTCAGATATTAACTGGGGGGATTGTTGCGGCTTTGGGCTTTTAGTTTTTGTTATTTGAAAAGATTCAAAACTCTGATCTTTCTGTGTTGCCGCCTTTGAATCGATAATTGACGAACTAAAGGCTATGCATAATAGAAATACCAAGAAGGTGGTAATCCTTTTGGATTTTTTTTGTTTTTTCATGGATTATAAAGTTTTTATTAATTAGAAAAGCTTATGTCAAGAAGGAAACTGGAGTTATAATTATGGATAAAAAAAATAATGTCAAAAAAGTGTTGCTTTTATTAAAAAATATGATTTATGAATCGACCTCACCGATGGAAACGATTAGATTTGCGAGATATTATAAAAAGAAGGGATTGGAGGTAGTTATGGTTCTCTGGGGTCCCATGGGAATTCTTTTAGGGAAGAAAAATAAAATCGGAAGGATGCGCTATGAAGAGGAAATGCGAGAATGTTTGGATATGGGTATCGAGGTGATGGCTTGCGATTTGGCCGCAAAAATTACGGGTATGGAACAAAAGGAGCTTATGGATGGTGTTGAGCTTGTTCCCTCTTTTAAGGTTGCCGATCTCATGCTTAAATATCAAGAAGAGGGCCAATTAATCATATCTCTTTAATGAAAATTTTTTTAAGATCAAATCTGTTTCTCTGTTAAATCTTCTTTCTCTTTTTTAATGTTATGAATTCCCTTCTTTTAGGGAGAAATTGTTTACTTCTTAGTCACGTGTTTATTTCCCTTTAAAAAAAACCGATAGGGGAGATCTTTTCCTTCTGAAAGACCTATCCTTGTGGTTTGTACGATCTTTTCCCCGGGAGGATCATTCCTATATGGATGGTGTTCAAAATGAAGATCTTTTTGGTTCACATACTCCCCATAGTTTTCCATGGAGATTCCCATCTCTTTGGTTAATTTTCCGGGACCGTCGCCTTGACCCTTAAAATTCATCGGATCGACCGCCCTTATAAGTATTGCCCCCGGAACTCCTCCCTTATCCGCGGTGATATTCATCAATACATGGATACCATAAATAACATATGTATATATCCTGCCCGGTTCCTGGTACATTATTTTATTTCGGTCGGTTTTTCCGTTAAATGTATGGGATCCGGGGTCGTTCTCGCAATATGCTTCGGTTTCAACAACACATGCTCTCTTACCCTTCACCACCAAGACTTTTCCCAGTAAATCCTTCGCAACCGCCACAGGGTTACGGGAAAAAAAAGAGAGAGGGATCATATCATTCGCCCATAACTTGAAAGATGACCTTCCGCTGCCGATCGTTGGTATCGCATTCAACCAATGTAAGGTTCTGCCAAGGCCCGATGGTGATATCTCCATCCACAAAAGGAACAGTGATAAAAGGAGTCAAAAGTGCCGATTTAATGTGAGAGTTCCCGTTATCGCACCCCCAGGTTTTGTGATGCTCGTAAGGAATCAAATTCCCGTCCTCGTCCTTGAAAGGTGATATCTGATCCAACGCCTCCTGTAAATCATGTTTGACCAATCCTGGTTCATATTCAAGAGTGGTGAGGGCGGCGGTACATCCCGCTACGAAACCGGTTATGGTTCCGTCCTTAAGTCCACTCTCTTCAATTGCCTTACGAAAATCTTCTGTAATATCGATCATTCCCATCCGTTTTTTCGTTTGATATGTTATTCTTTTTGTATACACTGCCATATATAGAATTATGAAAAAGCAGTTTAAAGCTTTTTTTCCTTTCTTGAGAATATGTAACGTGAGAAAAGAATATGAATAATCGAGAAAGAATGATAAAAACCTTTAATCACGAAGAACCCGACCGGGTGTTGATTCACCACAGGGGTTTCGTGCCCAATGGGACCTTTTATCACGACTGGATGGAAACTGTAGCAGAAGATCTTAACGACGACCAAGTAGATATTGTTCCTCATATCGGCGATCAAACAATGTTTTCGTGGTGCGGTCAAGACACTGTGTTCGGAGGCATTCCTGTGGTGGTGGGATACCCTAATGTGGATTTGTTGGATGCTATTGAGGGTTGGGATGATCATCCCGTGCTGCGCGATCTTAAGCATGTTGATGATCTTTCTAATTTGCGTGTGTCTTGGTGCGGACACGTCAAAGAAACGACCACCCATAACAATATGAGTTATACTTGGTACCATACGGGCCTATTTAAGACGAAAGAAATCCGTAAAGACTTCTATGATCGATTCGGAAATCCGTTCGATGAGAAATTTAGGCCCGGAGAGAAATACGTCAAACAATTCCGAAAGAAATTACAGGCCTTAGAGGAAATTGATTATCGAAAAATTATGGTAGCCCAAACCGGGAGCTTTTGGGAGAATTCATTTGAAGGGTTCAGCCTTGGCGGTATTAGCCGCTTAATGCGAAAGGATCCAGCTTTTGTGGATAAATTGTATGCCGATTATTATAAAATCAATAAACACGCCTGGGAGCTCATCTTGGAGGCCGCCGATGGCTTTGAGCCCATTATCGTTGGTACCGCTTCGGACTTGGGACAAAAAGAACGACCGCTTATCAATCCCAAACTATGGAGGAGATTCATTAAGCCCCATTACAAGAAGTTGATGGATTTGGCCCACAAAAAGGGGGCATTTACATGGCAACATAGCTGTGGCTTTATGGAACCATTATTGCCCGATTTAATTGATGCGGGGTTAGACGCGGTGCAAAGCCTCGAACCGGCTGCCGGGGTAGATCTTGCAAGAGTCAAAGAAAATCACGGGGATGACATTGTTCTCGTGGGTGGTATTGATTCTACTAACACTTTATCATTTGGGAGCGTGGAGGATGTTGTGGCGGATGTGAAAAAATGTCTCAAGGTGGGGATGCCTGGTGGTGGATATATTGCGGGAACTTCCCATCGGATTATCGATTGTCCCATCAAAAATGTGCGGGCTATGGTAGAAACTCTCGAAGAATTCGGCACATATCCATGTCGCCTTTAGTTTCAAATCTACTTAATATTTATCAGAAATCAGTAAAAACTCTTTCTACAGGTTTTTCTTTTTTTATTGAGTTCAAAAGAGTTTCTATTCCCAAATCTTTACTATGTTTTTCGAGATATGAGATATTAAGCGTTTCCTTAAACCTAATCCAACAAAAAAGTGTAAGGTTAATTATCGTAGTAAGAAGGAAAAAAACCGCCCCCACCCGTAGCTAAGAAGGCGAAAAATCATTGTTTCCCAGAGTTTCGCAGGCCTTTTTTATAACTTTATTCCTTCAAAGAAGGTGAATAGGTCATAATTGTTGGTTCTAAGGCGTCTGTTTCAAGGGATTTTTCTCTCTGTATGTATTTCACGAAGTCCTTTACCACGACCACCATGATGGTTATGTAAAGCAAGATGTGAATGTTGTAAAAATCCACGAAACCCTTAGTCTTCAACGAAACTGAATTGTATTGTCGGGGCTTCAACAGAAGGTAGTAATCCAAAGCGGTATTACTTTCTGAAGCTGCGTCACCAAAGATGTTTCCCACCATGTAAACCGTGTTCAATTTTTCACCGGTGACGAAGCTCATTCGGGAAAACTCTGTTAGTGGTAAATTGAGCCCTCTCGAAACGAAAATTACTCCCATAAGGATATATGCACCTATGTAGAAGTTCACACGCATAATTTTCGCCTTGTTCACGTCGCTAAGCACTTCCGTTTGCTTTTTTAATTGCTTGTTGAAAGCGTATATGAGGACAAATGCAAACGAAAAGCCACTGAGTTCCATTCCGTTCGCCTTGACTTGCTCGACGAGAACAATGCAAATATACGATAGGGCGCTATTGTTGTTGATGTGGCGCATGTAAATCATTGCCAAAATAGGAATGAAAATTATTAGAATTGCAATAGAAAAGGCCAGAGACACCACTGCTTTCTTCAACACTGACATCCTTTCAGGAACTTTCGAACCCAAATCGTAGATAACCTCAAATTGCGTTAATATTTTGATATAGAGATAGATGGGACCTAAGTACACGAAAAATACCATGAAAAACAATAAAACATTGGACAACAAGTTTGCCGAATCTTGACCAAATACCGAACCTCCAAAGGTTTCGGCAAGCAAGCGCATCATTTCGTTGCGGATCGCCATTATACCGAAAGAATTACCGAAATACGCTGCAATGGTCATTATCCAATAGGTAAATCCAAAAATCAAGAAAACTATCAAGAAATTGGTCCATTTTAGATTATCGCCCGCCAATATAAACCAAACTCCAACTAACGCAGATACCCAAATGACGATTAACCCGGATATCGAGGAAAACACGGATTCAAACGAGGATAGAATGATGAGCACAATGAAATACACGTATGCGTAATTAATGCCGATCTTCTTAGCGCGCGAGAGGTTTTTTCCGTAAGTGGGCAAGAGCATGCTCAACGATTTGTGGTAAATTCGCTTAAGTTGTTCGTAGAATTTTTGGATGTATTCAATTAAAAGAAGGTTGGCGTATTCCACCTTGTTGGAAACCTCTCCCATGTCGAAGATCGTGGGAATCCCATCGGAACCATTCTGTCCCGATTCCCCACCTTCAGAACTTCCAGCAGTAAAACCACTTGTGGATTTCGTGACCTCCATTCTTTTCTCGTCGAGTTCCATTCGATAGTTGTGGATAAATTGCAAGAGAAACAAGGCGGCCATCGCAATAATCGTGAGAATTTTAAGAAGGTACACTTCTTCCGTGAATTCGTACACTTGGCGGATCGAACCTTTGGTCTGTATCTTTTCAACTTCCAATTCCATGTTTTGGTACGAAGATATCC
>CAZEPC010000202.1:0-8328 GCA_964513765.1 uncultured archaeon | reverse complement strand
TTGAGGGAATAAATAATGATAATGAACGAATTTATCCTAAGACCAGTGGTGTTAGTATTGGTTCTTTAATTATTTCGGAAGTTTATTATAACGATGATGATATTCAATGGATAGAATTAGTAAATAATGAATCTGTTTCTGTCGATATTTCTAGTTGTTATCTTCACCTTTATCAAATAGACAAAAATATAGCCATTCCCTCTTCAACGACTGTAAATGCTTGGGGCAGCTATGTAATAGGTAATTCTTCGGGAACAAATATTGATTATTCCGATAGTACTCTTGATTTACAGCGAGGGGGAGATGCAATAGGGCTTTTTAATTCTACAGATCACCAACTCGATTTGGTTGTGTGGGGGTCTGGTGTAGGATGTATTGATACTGCCACAAATAAAGGTTGGAACGAATTCGAAGGAAAAAACGCTACAGGGAATCTGGAAGAAGGATCGAGTATCTTCCGTTATAATGTGTCAAGGACAAATTTGGCAGATACAAATTCTTCAGCTGATTGGTATAGCACTTCATCCCCAACACGGGGTTTTTTCTACACAATAAATCAATCAAATGTCCTCATATCCGAGGTTAGTGCCCAAAATAACGATCCCGCAGATTTTATTGAGCTTTTTAATAATCTAAGCTGGCCAATTACGTTAGATGGGGTAAGAATAGAGATGTCTGACTCACTTTATCATGAAGTTTCGGGAAATTATTTTATTGAGCCTTATGATGTTTTTACTATAGGAAATGAAGACATCAATTCTAAATTTGATATAGATGATTCCAGCTCACTAAGAGAATCATATGAACATTTAATTGTATATAGAGATGATTCCGAAACTTGTGTGTTGGATGCAATTATATGGGGTGAACCTTCCGGAGGAGAATCATATCCAAGAAATGAACAGTCCGGCTGGTTAGACACTCAAAACGTGTCCATAGACTTCACCGAAACGTCTTCTGCACACCGGAAGATTGATTCTGACACCAATTTACTGATAGATACAAATATGAGCAGCGATTGGGAATCATCTGAACCAACCCCAGGGATATTCAAAGAATATTCTAATAGAGCAGCCCCCATCTTAATATCCGAGATTCATTACTCGGGTGGAGATCAAGGTGATTGGATTGAAATAATGAATAATCATTCTGAGGCAGTTGATCTTTCAGGATATTACTTTAATTTATATAAATCTGATCAAAAAATAACCATACCTGACTCTACCATCATCTCTGCTTTTGAAACCCTCGTTGTCGGAAATGAAAGTAATTCTTATATAGATTACCAAGATACGAATATTGCTCTTAAAAATAATGGGGATGCAGTTTCTCTTCATAATTCTTCCCACTATCAAATTGACTTGGTGATTTGGGGATCAGGTGTAGAAGAGATTAATACAGCAACAAATAATGGTTGGGATGAATTTGAAGGAAAAAATGCAACAGGAAGTTTGGATGAAAATTCAAGTATATTCCGTTACAATGTGTCAGGGACAGTTTTAGCAGAAACCAATTCGTCCGCTGATTGGTACAGCACCTCATCCCCAACTCCTGGATATTTCTACACAATTAACCAATCCGACATCCTAATTTCTGAAGTGAGTGCCCAAGATGATGTTCCTGGAGATTATATTGAACTTTATAACAACCTTAGCTGGCCGGTTACTTTAGATGGAATATCAATAGATGATGGAGATGGAGGTTTTCATGATATCTCTGGCGATTATGTAATACTTCCCCACGATGTCTTTGTAATTGGAGAAAATGATACCTTCGATATCAAAGATACAACAAGTCTAGTGGAATCTTATGAACATATAATAGTGTACCGAGATTCCTCCAAAAGCCTTGTGTTAGATGCAGTAATTTACGGGGAGGGGGATGGAGAATACTATCCGCGTTCCCAAACATCTGGTTGGCTCGATCCCAATAACGTGACTGCTGATTTCTCCGCGACAACCTCGATCCACAGGAAAATAAATGTGTTCGGTCAATTGATTGATACAAACATGAGCAGTGATTGGGAAGTGTCAGAGCCAAGTCCAGGTGAAAAACGATCTCATAGTGATGTAGCGCCGGATCTTCTCATTTCTGAGGTGAAATATACAGAGGACACAAATGGAGAATGGATCGAGATCTTCAATAATGGGAGCTCTCCCGTAGATTTAAATGGTTTTTACATTCAGATACATGAATCTAACAAAAATATTACCTTTCAAGATGCTTCAATTATCTCCCCTTATGGAACATTTGTCATGGGTGATACTGCTGGAGGAAATATTGATTATCAGGACACAGAAATTAATTTGAATAATGGCGGGGATGGAATATCTTTACACAATGCATCCGAACATGAAATTGATATGGTAATTTGGGGTAGTGGAGTAGATTCTATTAACCTCTCAGGATTGAATAGCTGGAATGAAGATGGTGGACTAAATGCCACCGGAGATTTGGTTGGCAATTCAAGTATTTTTCGTTATAATCGGACCTCAAACAAATTAGTGGATTCTAATTCTTCGGTAGATTGGTATAATACTACTTCTCCCACTCCGGGATATTTTTATTCAATTAATCAATCCGATATTCTTATTTCGGAAGTGAGTGCCCAAGATGATGTTCCCGGAGATTATATTGAACTTTATAACAACCTTAGCTGGCCGGTTACTTTAGATGGAATATCAATAGATGATGGAGATGGAGGTTTTCATGATATCTCTGGCGATTATGTAATACTTCCCCACGATGTCTTTGTAATTGGAGAAAATGATACCTTCGATATCAAAGATACAACAAGTCTAGTGGAATCTTATGAACATATAATAGTGTACCGAGATTCCTCCAAAAGCCTTGTGTTAGATGCAGTAATTTACGGGGAGGGGGATGGAGAATACTATCCGCGTTCCCAAACATCTGGTTGGCTCGATCCCAATAACGTGACTGCTGATTTCTCCGCGACAACCTCGATCCACAGGAAAATAAATGTGTTCGGTCAATTGATTGATACAAACATGAGCAGTGATTGGGAGGTCTCAGAGCCAAGCCCGGGAGAAAAACAATCTTATCGCGGTGTGGCGGCGGATCTTCTCATCTCCGAAGTGAAATATTCAGATGGCGGAGATGGAGAATGGGTAGAATTATTCAATAATCAAAGTAGCTCGGTGGATCTCACCGGTTTTTACCTCCATTCACATACTCAAAATAAGAACTTTTCAATCCCAAACTACGAAACTATTTCACCATATGGCACCTATGTAATAAGCGATACTTCGGGATCTAATGTAAATTTTCACGATCCAGATCTTGATTTAGATAATGTCGGGGATGCGGTTTCCCTATATAATCTTTCGGGGTATGAAATTGATTTGGTGGTATGGGGAAATGGTGTTAATTCCCTTGATCTAGTTAATGTAGATGGTTGGGAGGAATATAATGGCCTCAATGCGACGGGTAATGTGGCTTCCCAATCAAGTATTTTTCGGTATAACACGAGCTTGCTGACTTTGGCGGATACAGATAGTGCTGCTGATTGGTATCTAACTGGCGAACCTACTCAAGGGATCTTCTATTCACTTAAATCGGGGAACATTCTATTCAGCGAAATCGGCTACGATGAGGATTATCAAACAGAGGAATTTGTAGAACTGTTTAATAACCTCAGCTGGCCAGTGAGTATAGATGGATTAGAAATTAATGACCATAGTGCCGGGATTAAGGAGTTTCCTACTGGTGCCAGCCCCACTGACATAATCTCACCCCATGGCTTTTTCGTAATCGGTGACAATGCCAGCTACGATTACGAAGACCCGATCTCATTAAGAGGTGCTGCGGAAGATTTGGTCTTAAATACCACTTGGGGAATGGAGTTGGATGTGGTAATTTGGGGTAATGATGAAACTCAAACATATCCTTTGGGTTCGGATTCCGGATGGATCGGCCCCGATAATGCCACCGGAAATGTAGGGCAGGGTAACTCAATTCAGAGAATCAAATCGGGTACCGGGCTTATTGATACGAACACATCATCAGATTGGAAGGTATCATTTTTAAGCCTATGGGACTTCCCCAAAGAGATATTCCCGGCAGATCCCGGTGATATTCTCATTACCGAAATCATGCTGGATCCCGAGGACGAGGATAATGAATACCTCGAATTATTTAACCCAGGATCCCAACCTATTGACATTAGGAATTGGTCCCTCAGAACACAAGATTTTAGTCAATATTTAATAATACCTCAACCGATCACCGTAAATCCCGGTGAATTTTTGGTGATATGCGAGAATTATGCTTATTTATCCGATAATTTCGGGTTTATGGGATCAAATTATGTGGAGTTAAGTTTTGGGAGTATTCCTAATGATGATGGTGATCTTATCTTAATGGATAATCTGTGGAATAAAGTTGATCGAATTGCGTGGGAAACCGGTAGCGAGGGATTTTCCGATCAATTGCAAGATGGTTCTTGGGTTGGATACGGTGTGTATAGCGGAACGGAGGGTAAATCAATCCAGAGGCTATACGATCCTCAAAATTCTGATGTGTTTTTAGACATTAATAATCACACCGATTGGCGATATAATGTATATCCTTCACCCGGTGAGCATACCAATACTGTGTGGTTCTTATCGAGCCCGCTTTCGGGGGAGGCGGATGTAACTGCCTTTAGTTCCCCGGACAATTCTTATCATGCGATTCGCGATCTCATTCGGGGTGCCCAATCAACCCTCGATTTATCTGTCTATCAATTTACATCAGTCAGCATCTTGAACGAGATTGAACTTGCCATGGATAGAGGGGTTGAAGTAAGGATTATCTTGGAAGACATTTATCCGCTTTACGATTCTCCCTACTCGGAAGATAATACTCATACCGATGTGAATCGCGAAGTGGTATATGTGGCCAAAACTATTAACTCCCATGAAAATGGAACGGTTAAATGGGAAAGCTGGTCTTATTATTCCTATTCACATGCAAAATATATGATTATCGATTCCAAAACAATTGTCATCTCCACGGAAAATTATAAATACACTGGAGTTCCTCAAGATTCATCTTATGGGAATAGGGGTTGGGGAATAGCAGTTAAAAACCCATCGCTCGCCCAAAAATATCAGAATGTGTTTAATTTCGATTGGAAATTGGGATCTCAATTTAATAACTATGAGGTGATTTCCCCGGTGTATGAGAACAATACCTTGTACGGGGATTACGAACCAATCTCGGACTATGAAACCTACAAGGATATCCATGCGGACTTCCAAACGGTGGTAGGTCCTGATGAAACGATTGATGTGATTGTAGAATTAATAGACGGCGCAACCACTTCCATTTACGTGGAAATTTTCTACCTTTATCCCACATGGAACGGATACCCGGGAGGGTCTAATAACAATCCGTTCATGCTGGCCCTTATGGATGCGGCGCAAAGGGGGGTTGATGTGAAAGTAATTCTTGATTCAACCTTCTATGTGATTGATGGGGATAATAATAACGATGAGGCTAAGGCAATTATGGAATCTGCCGGGGTGACCGTGAAGTATTCAAATAACACGGGAGGAATCGAAAAATTCCACGTGAAAGCTCTGGTGGTTGATGAAGAGAGTGTGATGATTTCCTCCCTTAATTGGAATGAGAATTCCGCGATGAATAATCGGGAAATCGGGTTAGTCGTAACTCATGACTCGGTTGCCCAATACTATACCGACCTCTTTATGTATGATTGGAATGATTATTCTGCCTCTGTGGTACCCAAAGAGGATTCAGGAGGTAACGATCAAGATGACGGGGATGGTCAAAATGTTGATGAGGATTCGGGAATTTTTGGAGCATTACAAGGATCTCAAACATGGATCTATTGGCTTCCCCCCCTATTAGGGGTTTTTATTGCTTCTCTTTATCTGGGTTATAAAAAACGGGATAAAAGGGAGAGAATGCTGGTGAAACATCGGACCTTGGCAGATCAAGCGCGTGAAAATGTTGAAATAGTGGGCAGTGCTTCTGAAGAAAAGGGACAAGAGAGTGGGAAAGTTACCCCATCATCTTCGAAAACAATTGATATTGACGTGAATACGGTGAGAAAAAAGATTGAGGAGTTGTACGGGGCAAGGTTTAAGGTGTACAATCTGAATAATTTTGGGGTTCCATACGATGAACAGTATTCCAATATGTTTGTGCAGCATTACATCGGCCATAACGATGCATTATTCGAGGTCGGCGAGATTACTAACCCTATCGAAAATCTATTGGTTTTAAAATATGGGCCAGAAAAGTATGTTGTTTTCGAGTCCGAGCTGGATCTGAAAGAGCGCCTCCCGGAACTTAAAAGTATTCTCAAACAAAGCACTCTAAAAGGAGGAAAAAGGTGAAAAAAATGACGGAAAATTTGCATCCCTCTGATATTTCAACACACAGATGTCCCTCATGCGGAAAAAAGAACCCAGAAGGCTCATCATGTGTTCATTGTGGGGCAACTTTCGATACAAAAAAGCGAACCAGCGTAAAGAAGACGCATGTATTGATGGTTATTCTTTCATTAATTGGAATGGGGATGATTGCCGTGGCCTCATATGAAATCAATAAAATAACTCCAATCGGCGAGATTACCGAGGAAATGGATGGAGAGGTTGTTCAGATTACAGGGTTAGTACTAGATATGGAGTATAACAGAGAATATGAAATTATTTCTTTCACGATTAATGATTCAAGTGGTTCTATTGAGGTTTTCGGCTGGTCGGACATCACAACCGAACTGAGAAATCATGAGTGGCATCCTAGTTTAGGAGATAATATCACCCTCGAAGGAAGGGTGGATTATACCGAAGATGCCTACTACGGGGCTACCCTCCAATTGGAGATGTTCAATTTGCAATCCCTCGAACATGTTCACGTAAATGCCCAAAATAAGTCAATTGGAGAGATTCTTTGGGATGATGTCGGCGAGAAGGTTATGATTACGGGAGAAGTGAGCTATAAAAACGTGGTGAGTTCGGGCGGAACTATAGATTACGCTTTATATGAAATTACCGACCAGAATTCCGATACTATCCCCATGTATATGAAAGAAGATATGTTTTGGAATGAAGATCAGGATTTTTCATTTCCTAACGAAACCCAAACCGTGAGGATTATCGGAATTATAGAAGAATTTAACGGGGAACTAGAGATTATCCCCTCTAATATCACAAATAGCGCTATTCAAATTACGGAGGCGGGAGCTTAATGAAAAACGAAACTGTCGAGGATTTAAAGAACAAACCAGGATATTGCCCAAATTGCGGTGCATATGTGGGAGGATACCCCCGATGTGACGAATGTAGGGATAAAATGCCCCATGCAAAAAGACTTCAAATTGCCCGAGTTTCTTCTATTCTCATCATGATTGTTGGGTTGATAGGATTGGGTTTTTATGCCCAAAAAGACCCGGCACCCTTAGTAAAAATAGGTGATATTGGTCCCACCTATTCATATGGCACAGTTACTATCTCCGGCAATATCACGAATATTGATTACCGGGTAGCGGATGATGATTCATGGAGAATGTTGATCATGGATGTCGATGATGGATCCGGTACCATTGAAGTAAAAGCTTTTACCGAGGTGGTCAGAGAAATGATAAACGAAGAGAATACTCCCGCCGAGGGTGATTCATGCGACATTCGAGGGACGGTAAATATCAAGGGTAATGAGAAATACGTTCTTTTGGGCAGTAGTATGCATTTTCGACCAGAGAGAACTCCTGTAGTAGATGATTACTTCACCGCCGAGGAACTTTCCGATTCTCATGCGGACGATTCAAGCCCATATCTGAACGAGTGGGTGAGAGTACGGGGGAATGTAACTTACGTGAATGATGATTCTAAAATTATCGAATTGGATGGGATATTAACAATATATGTTCCTAAACAAGTACAAGATTTCAGCCCCAATTCGGTCTGGAATTTTACGGCGAACACAGAAATTGAGGTTATTGGAAGAGTGAAAGAATATTACGGTGATCTGGAAGTGGTGCCCGCTCATATGAGCGATATTGAGGTATTGGGTTATGTTGGTGGAGGGAATATTAATGATTGAGATGAGTCTTATAACGTATTGCGTGTTAGTGGCAATTGTTGGGGTAATTATTTCTATGGTGGCCTCTCTTATTCCTGGATTGCATATTTATTCATTACTGGGTATTTTAGTCCTCTTTTTGGTGGAAAATAAGGCACAAGTGGATCCACTCATCTTTTCCAGTTTGACCGTTTCCATGCTCATAGGCTATTGTATGGGATCTAACGTCTCTGCGGTTTACTTTCAGACGCCTGATGATTCTAGCGTGTTCTTGGT
>CAZEPC010000201.1:0-8338 GCA_964513765.1 uncultured archaeon | reverse complement strand
GCCGCGGTAATTTTTGTGTCTTTCATTCTTGGGGCCATCTTTCCAGTTCTTCCTTATCTTATTCTGTTTCCGACTTCAGTGCCTCCTATGACGATTTTCTGGATTGCAACCGGGGTGACATTTGGTGGTTTGTTTTTGGCGGGAGCCCTCAAAAAATATGTAACCGGAGTATATTGGTTAAAATCGGGTTTTGAAATGCTGATTGTCGGTTTGATCGCTTTTGGTGCCTCCTACTTGATCGGCCTTTGGATCCCAATCTAGTCCCACATTGATCCCCAAGATTCCCTACAATTGCCTTTTTTTTTATAAACTCTTTTTTTCTCTTACTTATGAATTTAAAGAAACTTTTTATTTGAATGGGAAAATAATATGCACAACCTTTTTATATGCAAAATTATTAATATTAAATAAGAAGTGGTAGTGCAAAAGGTTTGCGTTACCCGAAAATCAAATTTAAATTGAAAATTTTAAGGTGTCACTCAGAATGGCAGAAAACGAAATTAATAACCAAGAATATGATGAACTGGAACAAATAAAAAGAAAGAAGATGAGAGAAATGATGGAAAAATCAGCAGAACCAGATAAAAAGTCAATCCCCCAAGAGGTAGTCCATATTAATTCCGCAGAACATTTTAATGAAATTGTAAATGGGTATCCGGATTCTTTGATAGTAGTTGATCTATGGGCGGAATGGTGCGGACCTTGTAAAGCTTTTGGCCCTATATTTGAAGCAACTCAAAAAGAATACGTGGATAAAGATGTTATTTTCTTGAAAGTGAACGTTGATGAACATCAAGGAATATCCCAACAATTCCAAGTAAGAGGGATCCCGACTACTGTATATATTAAAGGAAATAAAATTGTCCATAAACAGCCAGGGATGTTACCCAAAGGTTCATTTTCAAAAATTTTAGATCAAATTTTAGAAAAGACAAAATAATCTTAATCTAATTAAGAATTGCTTTTTTCATTTTTTCAAATAAATTATGCTCATTCTACTCAATTACAATTTAATTTAACGAAATAAAGGAAATCATAAAGGAAATCATAAAGGAAATCACAATCATAAACACATTATAAAAAAAGGAGAGAATTAAAATGAATAAAACACCACAGACGAAAAAGGTTGATGTACTTATAATTGGCGCTGGTCCCGCTGGCTTATCTTCGGGTATTTACGCCGCACGGAGTAATTTAAAAACTATCATTTTGGAGGGAAAAAAACCATCTGCACTTCATATGGCAAAGGAGATTAAGAATTATCCTGGATTTGATAAAATTTCAGGATCTTCCCTCTTGAAAAAAATGAAGGAACATGCCAGAGGTAGTGGGGCTGAGATTAAAAAGGGAGATGTAATCTCTGCAACCCTTGATATGGATCCCAAAATGGTGACCACCAGAGATAATATTATTTATATGGCTAAATCGGTCATTGTGGCCACGGGTAGACAATTTAATAAAAAAACAATTGAAAATGAAGAAAAATACATCGGAAAAGGAGTTTCTTATTGTGCCTTGTGCGATGGGCCTTTATATCGGGAACAACCGGTTGTCATATACGGCGATGATGAAGAAGCGGTGGAAGATGTATTAGCATTACATCAAATGGACGCCCAGGTCCGATTCATCACCACAAAATCACTTGAAAAGATCTCAGAATCATCCGAAAATCCTTACAATGTCGATTCTCTTATCGAAAAAGTTCAAAGTAATGAAATTGGGCTCATGGAACATACCAAGGTCACTGAAATTGTGGGAAGTCCCCAAGAAGGGGTAAAAGGGATAAAAGTAATTAAAAATGACAATGAAAACGGCATAAAGGAAGAGGAAAAGCAAATCAATACCAATGCTCTTTTCATCATTTCACACGTACTCTCTAACAGGCTATTCAAGAATGCTGGTCTAAAAATCGAGGATAAAGGCTGGATTAAGGTAGATGAGAACTTAAATACCAACCAATCTGGTGTTTTTGCGGCGGGAGATATCACAGGAAAATGGCTGCAAGTTGTTGAAGCGGTTGCCGAAGGTGGAAAAGCGGGAGTATCTGCGAGTCGATGGGTGCGAAAAAAATCCCAAAAAGCCTCTTAATAATTAATTTATTCAGAATAATTACTCTAAAACGAGAAATATCTTTTTTAGCTTTTAATTCCTTTTTATACATGGTTGTTGATAGGTGAAAAAAATGGTTGAGTCTTTTAGTATGTCCCCGGAACAGAAAAAACTTCACAAGATTATTTGTTCATTGTTTGATCTTACCAATAAGCAAGGGAAACTGTTTATCAAGATCTATTCAGATAGTGATAAGTTTTGCTGCTTGAATCATCTTACCGATGAGATGAAGCCTGGCAGAAGTACCCTCCAGAAATACATAAAAGTTCTCTTGGATAAAGGCTTAGTGCAAAGGGAGGCAAAAACTTTGGCAGAGTTTCAAGAAGTCTGCCAAAAGCATGATCATAAGGCCGAATATAACACCACGAAGGGCTATCTTTATATGTATAGACCAATTCCTAAGGAGAAATTATTAAAAAAAGCAAGAAATATTTGGAACTCTTGGAACCAAGAATTAGAATCCCAAATTTGATTAAATAGACCCTCAGTTAAATAACTAGCTCAATACTCGATGATTATAGAGAGTCAAGTTGTTCTTGTAATCTCTCTTTAACCGATTCCATTCTCTTTGTCTTTTCTTGGAAGGTCTCATCGTCAAGATCTCCCATGATGTTATCCGTTTCTAAATCAAGCATCTTTTGGTTGATTTTGACGATTTTCATTTTTATCTGTTTTTTCAACTCATTTACTGAAAGATCTTCGCCTTTTGCTCCAGATTCCTGTGATTTCTGAGCTTTTTGCTCATTTCCCGCTTGTGGTGGTGCAACATTCTCTGTTTGGGGTTGTACCGTGGGTTGCTTTACGGGTGGTGCAGCGTTAACAGGTTGTTTCATGGTAGGTGCATTTGATTCTGGTGCAGTTACAGGTGGTGGTGATGGTGATTTTGCACTTTTATTCTCAGATCCGCTCTTCATGAATGAGGGTTGTTTTTTTACGGGATTATCCATGTTTTTCACCATATCTCTGAATTTTTGGGCTTTTTCGAAGAAATCTTGATATAATCGGTCATCCCCCAATTCCATTGAGAGATCCGCCAAGCGGTCAAATAATTCGGCAGCGAGTTTAATATCTCCGTTATTTATTGCTGCCTCTGCTTCTTTAATCTTTTTGTCCCGTTCTAGAAGCGGTTTAAGTAATGGGGAAATTTCTCCAGAAATATCCAGAATGTCTGAGATAATTTGAATCATCTTTTCCCTGTTTTCGGGATCTGTGGCAATCATAGAGTATGCTTTATTATGAAGAATTTTTTCTATTTCGGAAACCGGCATTGCATCCGGTAGATCTTGTTTGTTTCCAATAACAGCAACTTGAGAATGCGGTGCTTCTTTGCTGATAAGTTCAATGAAGAACCTGCTTTTATCTACGTTCTCTATAGTCGAATCTGTGATGAGCAAAACCGCATCGGAACCTTGGACAAAATCATTCCACAGATATGAAAATTGTTCTTGGCCGGCAAAGTCCCAGAGGTGGAAATGTAATTTTCCAATTTTGATTGTGCCGATATCTCCCGTGATTGTTGGTACATGTTCCATGGGAATATCCTCTGCCTGAATAAGCCTTGAAATCGTGGTCTTTCCAACCCCGGAAAAGCCCACTAAAGAAATCTTGGGTCTTAATGCTTTATGAATTGATTCTATAGTAGGATCAAATATCTCAAAAGTTTCTTCATCAAATTCCATTTCTTCATCCTCAAAAAAGATTTCAAACATTCCTAAGAATTCTTTTTTGCAAGTCTTTATCTGCTTTTCAATGTTCTCTTCTTTGTCCGTAAGATCTGTAACAAAAATGAATAAGAGATGCTTTTCGGGTGCGCTTAAATAGGAGACCCGGTATTTAAAGAAATCATTCGCATTTAATGTCTCCGCATTTACTCTAAATGCCTCTCTATGAATCTTCCCAAAGACCTCACCAATGCTATCATTCCCCAATCCTTTTCCAAAATCTTGACGATAGATCACATTCTCTTCCTTTGTTATGAATACTTGTCTGAGCATCAATTAAATATAGTCGTTTTCTACCTAAAAGAATTCACTACAATGCTGTAATTTCTCTATTCTCTTAACAATAAGTGTTAATTAAAATTGAAAAGAGGAAGTATTCGACAAAATTGGAAAAAGGGTTTTAATTAGTGTGTAAGGATTGGAAATCACTTTTATTTGTCATATAACTGCCAGAAAAATGCTTCAGAGAGGGTTTGATTACCCTTAAATACTTTTAGCATGGTTAAAATGAACCAAAAGACCTTTAATACCTTAAGCATACCTTTTACTTTCATTTTCCCCAGAAGAATAGGACGAATCACTCCGATTCTGCTCATGAAATAATCGAAAAAGGTGGGTCCCGTTGAGGTTATTTTTACATCCCATTTACTTTTATCTTGAATATCTTCCTCGGACATGGCAAATACTTTAAGTTCATCTCCGATAAAATGGATCGCCCCTGCGTGGGGCCAATCGGTGGCCTCTAAGACTAAGATGAAATCCCAATCTTTTTTCTTTAATTTATTGGTTACTGCATTCACATTTTTCACATAATTAATCGCAATAAAGAGGAATTCTGCCATCCCCTTTAACTCTAAATCGTTTTCTTCACTCATTTTCCATCCCTTCAAGTTCTTCTAGAAATCCACATCTTTTCCTTCATATGCACATTGAAGAATCTTTTTCATTTGCTCTCCGTTGACGGTCCGATTTCCGAACACATAAGATGTGCTTTCCTTAGCCAGCTCTACCACCTTATCGACTTTGGCATCAAAATTTTCTTTTTCTATTCCCCACTCCCGAATGGATTTTGGAAATTCTATTTTATCCATCAATTCCCGGTATGCAGCATAAAGATTTTCTACTGCCTCGTCATCAGAATTGTCCCAATTCGCAACCCCCACCATCTTTGATATTTTTCCCAAGATTTCTTTTGTTTCATCGGATTTAGGATTATTTGCAAAAAATTGGAGGACGGGGATTAATACCGCGCCTACACACAATCCGTGAGGTTTATGGAATACCGCGCCCAATGCGTGACCAAGTGAATGGCCTAAGATAACTTGGCTGTTTCCAAAAGAGAGTCCTGCCATACACGCTGCGTTATGGACTGCCTCCCGTGCCCGGACATCTTTCCCGTTCTCAAATGCCACGGGGAGATATTTGAAAAGTAATTCTATTGCCTTTATTGCCATTCCATCGCTAAAGTCATTTCTGAACTTTGCAATGGTTCCCTCCGAAACATGTGCAAGGGCATCCATTCCCGTTGCCGCCGTTATTTTAGGGGGTAATCCTAAAGTAAAAACGGGATCCAAAATGGCGTAATTTGGGACTGCCTCCCGATTTGCCATTTCAAGTTTTATTTCCGAACCATCAGGACGAACCCGGGTGATCACAATCGCCCAAGTAGTTTCCGCACCAGTTCCGCTGGTTGTTGGTACGGCCACCATTTCGCATTTATTTCCCAAACCCAATTCCATAAATGGGTGCATATCATCAATATTCAGATCTGGTCGTTCATAGAGGATCCAAATTGCTTTTCCCGCATCAATAGAACTTCCGCCGCCCACCGCAATAATGAGGTCGGGATCGTAGGATTTACACTCTTCTACCCCTTCCAAGATCATACTTTCTTTGGGATCGGGATTGACCTTGTTAAATACCTTATAGTCCTTTCCAAGCTCATCTAATTTATCAGTGACGTGATATAATAAATTCTCTGAAATAAATTCATCAGTTACGATAAAACATTTTTCCCCATTAATATCTTTAAAATAGTTGAGTGCCTTATTTCCAAAAGCTATCATGGGAGTGCCAAAAAACCAATAGTTAATTTTTTCATCAGACATAATTGAGAAATTGGCAATGATGTATAAAAAAGTTGTGGATCTGTAAGCTTTAATATCAAAAAAAGAGAATCATTATGTAATATGGAAATGTGGGTTTTTAACAAAATTTTTGAGCCCTTTGTATTCCTTTTTTCTCTTTTCTTGATCATCTATTTTGCCTATTTCCTTTTGGACAAGCTTTATCTCTTTTTGTACCCCTATTTCTTTTATTTTTTCCACAATCTTTTTCTGGGATTTTATTTTCAATACCAACAGATATAAACGGAATTTAACGGCTTCTGATCTGCGGGTGGTTTCAAATCTTAATTTAAAACCTCCAGATTTGCCAAATCTCAGTATTTGTATATTTTCTACATTTTTCCAAAATATTGATTCATAGAGCTTATTTTGAAGAAATATATCAATGGATTTCTTTGAGATTACAAATTTTGTAGTAAAGAAGGGTTTTCGTTTGTTTACCCGTTTACGCAAGGGGAAAAACACCAAACCGAGGTATGTGATATTGAAAAAAACAAAAAGTCCCATAAATTGACCGATGGGAAGTGTTTTTCCTGAAGTAAGGGGGAAAATAACAAAAACCAAAATCGGGATGAAAAATTCCAAAAATCCCAGGGTAAAGTAAAGGGGAAATAAAAGGGAAACCCAATAATGTTTCTTCTCGGACCAATGTACGGTAAATTTGGAAGATTCATTCATTTTTCAATATTCCCCTTAATAGTATATTTTTTTTGATATATATTTCTTCATGTTGCTTTTTAATTTGGTTGGCGGATTTTTCCATTTTTTATTATTGCTTTGTTTATGTTGCTTATTTGAGTTGGTTCTTCTTCTTTTTGTTTCTTATTTTTCTTTATGTTTCTTATTATCATTTTTTTATCTGTAATTCCGCGCTGCAACGCGATCCTTTGGGAATACCTGGATTTTATGTTTTTCGCATTCCCTGCATTGATTATGAATCATTCAGATAAATTGCCCGGTATATCGGGAGAATCCGCTTTCCGACATTTGTTCCCTCAAATACATTTTCCAAACCGGTGAGAAATCCTCTGCCCGATTGGCGCTTTTCTACTTTATTTCATCAGCAACCAACATCAGGACCTAAGATAATATATGCTTTATCGGGGAGGATAAATTTAAGATTTTCTCGGACGGGAAGTGATTCTCTGCTGGAAAATGATTTTCGGGCATGGAAGATCACATCCTCATAAAATCTCTTCTCCTTGGAGTTCCAAAGTACTTGTAGGAGGGTCTTGCAAGCACTATCAAACAAAATTCTTTTAAGTTCCGTAGGGCTAAGCTTTGGTCGAATTTTTTCAAAATATTTTTGATCTAGTTTCCCTATTACATCAAACAAGGTAAAAACCTCGGGAACTTGTAAGGGCTTTTTCCCGACCACCAAATCCCGATACAAGGGCATCGTATTTAATTTAAGGGTAATTTTTTTCGTAAAGATTACCTCCAATTTTATTTTGTCGGATCTCTTTATTTATTTTTTGGTTAGGAAATTCAAAAGCTTTAACTCAAGTAAAAATTAATTAGAACATGAAGAAATATGAAATGGCTCTTTATTTGTGCACATCCTGATGATTTAGAGTACTTTGTTGGCCCTTTAATGGTGCATTTATCAAAAAAAAGGAAAAAGAGAGATGAGATCATTGTGGGGTCTCTTACTCGGGGCGAGATGAGTGCGTTTACCAGGAGAACCAAATCCACGATGAAAGCCGCCAGAATTCGAACAAAAGAGTTAAAAGAGAGTAGCCACATTCTGGGGGTGGACAAATTATATTTTCTCGGCCTTGTGGATGGTTTTGTGCGGGTTTCTCGCCGATCCCTTGATATATTCCAAAAACTTTTGCATGAGGAAATGCCCGATATAGTGGTCGCTCCCGAACCCATCTACACATTTTATCATCACCCCGACCACACTCGGGCAGGAAGAATTGCATACTCCGCAATAAAGGAGCTCATTGAAAAGAAAAAACTGCCCAAAACACCTAAAGTATATTATTACGGGTCTTTATTTAATGATTTTTACTTTCCGATCAAAAAAAAATACTCCTCTGAGATTAAGGCAGCGGTTCAGGCTCATCGGAGTCAGAGTGCCTTACTTATTCAATCATCGGTCATTAATCTCATTCTTCAATCTATTCATGGCCGATTCACTCCTGGTTATTTTAAGGCAATTGCACTGCGGGAAAAAAAAATGAATACTTCAAAGCAACCCGACTATGAAAAAAGATTGGGATTTCTCCGAAAGTGTATCTATTATTTGGGAAGATCCCTAAACTCGGAGAGAGATTATAGCGATATGAAAAGCTTTATAGATGGAACTCTTAAGCCTACGATATAAAAAGAGTTTAAAGCCTTGTGGGAAACAAATATTTTTTAAAATTTCTTGCT
>CAZEPC010000200.1:0-8379 GCA_964513765.1 uncultured archaeon | reverse complement strand
AACTCAAATTTAAGTTTTCTAGGTTAGAGAGTTTCGAGATCGACTCGGGGAGTTTTGTTAACTTATTCCATCTCAAACTAAGTGTTTCTAGGTTAGACAGTTTCGAGATCGACTCGGGGAGAGTTTTCAAGTCATTGGAATCCAAATAAAGTGTTTCTAGGTTTGAGAGGTGCGATATCGACTCGGGGAGAGTCGCCAAACCCTTATCGTATAAACCAAGCCCGGTCACGTGATTATTCCGCACCTCGAAGCCGAATGTGTCCCATTTGACTTCATCCACCTTTGGAATTGTTTCCCCTTCTAAAAGTCCCTCGATCTCCTCCATAACCGCGCATTCGACTTCGAAAAGTTCGGTGCCGTGATATGGTTTTTTTCGGGAGAGTTCTTCTTGCCTTTCCATTGTGACCTTAAGTAGTTTTTCTGATCTGCGGCTGATATTTTCAAATCCTTGTTCGTCTGCTTCCTCCTTGACTTTTTGAATCTCACCGTGAATATTTCCAAGCTGGTCTGCGGAAGCATTACCCAGCCGACTTTCTATTTTATCAAGAGAATTATTAAGGGCATCTAGTTTTTGGGTTCTTTTTCTTCTTCTTCTTTTCGCTTCTGCTTTTTCAAGAAGTTCGCTTGTTTTTTCACCAATTTCGGATAATTCATATGTACTGGCCTGTTTTTTGATGATGTGTAAACCCTCCTCGACATTTTCAAAGTTTTCGGTATCCATCTGCCTTGCAATCTCCGAAAGCCGACCTTGTAATTGTTTTGTAATCTTCTCCAATGCCTTTTCTGTCCTATTTTGGGCATATGCATGGATCTTTTCCCATTTATGTTTTTCTGCAGGCTCCAAGATTTCCGACCACAATTGATGTGCCCTCTGAAACTCGCCGTTTCGTTCGGCGCTTCGTGCTTCATCCGCCAACTGCTCGGTGATTCGCTTGTAATTCTGTACAGTTTCCAAGGTTTCCCTTAGGTGACGTTCCGCCTCGGCATTGAAGGTTCTTTCTGCCTTTGAGATTTCATTTCGCAAACCATTCAGAGCTTCATCAACCTTATCTTCCTGGATTGCCATGGCTTCAAGCTGCTCCCAAATGGGTATTTCTTGTGTTTGGGCTTCTTCTTCTTGATCTTCTTGATTTCCAGGGACTTCTGAAGATCTTTTCTCTTGTTTTTCATCCTTTTCCAGGATTGGAGGGGATTTTTCTTTTTGATCATCTGAAAAAATTCCATTTCTCATGCCCAATTCATGTAAAACCGCCCGAAACTCGTTTCTAATTGAAAAGTTTTTATTAAAGGCCCGCCCCTCCTCAACCAATAAACCGCTTAATTCCAAAGCGGTTCGGATTTCTGGTGTACATTCTGCCTTTAATTTCGAAATTTTCTGGAAATCCACCTTCTTGGAAACCTCTCCGAACGTAAGTAACAAGCGTTTTAGCAGTAAAAGTGCTTCGTCTGAAATTAAGTTCATTCTCTTAAGGATCGTTTGCTCCATTACATCCTCGTTATAAAAGATCGGGTAAAATTCCTTCCCGTTGGCAGGATCTGGATATTTCTGATGGTATTTGATGATCCCCAGGATGTAGGGCTGATGACATAACTGATAGAGTTGAGAAAGATTCCCGTCAGAGGTTCTAAAACCCGCGGGCTCCAACCCGTATTTAAATATTGCCGCATTTAGCTGATCATCGGTAAAGCCCGATAAATAATAGGAAATGGTTGTGGGAAGTCTTTTTTGCCTTCGAATCTTAGAAAATTGGGGGTTTTCACAAATCAATCGCCCAGGATCATCTAGTTTTCCTCCGCTTTTCCGCCAGTCTTCGATGCGGTCGGTGAGCAAAACCTTAATCGATTGCCCGTACTTCCGGAGTAATTGGGATAGAAATTGTAAAAATGATAGGGATGAATCTTCGCTGAAGATAATTTCATCCAGTCCATCGCAGATGAAAAGCACCGGTTTCTGATGCACTTCCTTGATCCTCTGACATTGCTGCCCGATGCTGTCAATTAAAGAGCCCGAATGTATCGGAAAGATGCGTTTTAGCTCTTTCTTATAGCCGTATTGAAGGGGGATGAAAAACGAGATGGCCGTTCCCTCCTCGATCGCTTTTAAGCCTAAATGGGCGGCATTCCAAGTTTTCCCCATCCCCATATTCGCTACTAACAGGAAGATTGGTGGGATTTGCTCTTCCCAGATGTATGTTGTGAAACTCTCATCTAAGAGTGCCGTCGGAATAAATTCGTCTGGTTGAAAGGGCCGATCAAACTTTCCGGCAAGGGAGATATTATTGAATTGGGCCTTTGAGAGCCTCTGAAGGTCTTTAAGCGAAAAGGAGTGCAGCGGTTTTTTACAGATGGTCTCAAGAAGATTCTCAAATTGTTGCCCCATCTTGGACAGCTGATGATTGGCGTGTTTAATTTGTTCTTTGGCAGAAACCACATTCGTCCCAATTTGATTAACGCCGGTTTGAATCGAGTCCAACTTCGCCTCAAATCGATCTAAATCTTCGGTTAATTTCGTTTCGATGGTATCCAAGTGTTCTTGGGTGAGTGCGAAGCCGTCTTCGGAGGTATCTTGTAAGGTCCCGATGCTTGCCCTCTGTTCGATGATCCAGTCCTCGAAAATCTCGGAGAGCTGCCCTTGGTTATCTTGAAGTTCTTGGACAATAGACTGAATTTCCGCTTGATATGGATGGATGTCCTCCTTGATACTGAGACGTATGCGTCTTTCTAAGGTATCGGGATCAATGCCCTTGTTTTGGTTTTTCTTCTTGAGCTTCTCGACCAAAGTCTCCACCGAGACTTCGGCCTTGTTCGCCAGGAGGTTTTCGATTTCCGCTTGTTCATCTCCGGAAACATCAATGCCGGAGGATTGCAGTTTTTTCACGATTCCGCCAACTACCGGGGCCAGTGCAGCTCCGAGTCCGGCCCCACCGGTCGCCAATCCGATTGCTACGGGGACCGCCTTGGTCAGCGCCCATTTTCCGCCTTTTTTTAGCTTGCGCTTCATCCGCTCCCAGCGGGTGGGCTCTTCGTTTCGTCTTACAAACCCCCCCGAAATCTCGAAGAGGTCATCAATTTTCCAATCGGAGAGCCTTTCCAGCATTTGTTGCTCATTTTGAATATTAAAACTTTGCGTGATTTCCTCAAGTTTGATCATTTTTCGGTCGTTAAACAATGCCTTAAACTGCTTTCTTTGCCGTCTTTTCATGAATATCTGATCCTTTCTTGTCCTTGTTACCCATAAAATTGATTTTAAAATGAATCTTTATAATCATCACGGGAAAACATTCATGTTTCGCCTTTGGTGCGTTTTCTCCGAATAATGATTTTTCTACATTTTCATTTCTATTTCGTTTTTTATATAGATATATGATTTGTTCTTAACCCAAAAAAATGTTCATTCCAACAAAATTAATGGGAAGTACCAAAATTTCCCCAATATTATTAAATGCCCATCTAAAAGGATTCTAAGTGGAAACTTCTATATAAGTAACCCCATAAATAATCCATTAACCATTAAACTCACAATATTCCAATATACACTGCCTAAATAACTGCTCATCATCTCACATTCTCTCTTCTTAGATATTGATTGGGGATTCGAACTGAACATCCATCTTACTGCTCATGGTACTGTCATTTACTTGCATGCGGGAAAGTTCCCGAAGTTTGGAAAATGAGAGGTGATCCCGGCTTTGGGGTTGAATCCTTCCGACGTCATAGGTCTCCTCGCAATTCTTGCATGTATATTCGGTCTTGCCTTTTAGGTCATCGGTAGGTGCCCCACACATAGGACATTCGGTAGATCTCCTGATCAGCTTGAGTTCTTGCTTGAGCTCGGTTGAGGTTAAATTATTTCTTTTTATGCTTTTCATCTTTTGTATATGTATCAATGTATGAATTTTCCATACATCATATTTTATTGAATATATATTAATCTTGGATTATGTTTAAAAAAAAACTTATGGTAAGTGAAAGGTAATCAGCGGTTAATCGGAGCTCAAAAACTCATAGAGATTAAAACAGATACCCCTTTGAATGATTATTGGTATGAAAAGACATTAGTTAGTGAGAAAATAAGTAGGGCGAATTAGCCAATTAGCCTAATAGGTGATAGATAAGGGCGAAACTTAGGATCACGAATTTTTTCATTTTCGATTTTTTAAGTAAATCCCCCCTACCAAAAATATGGCAACTGTCAAACAATACGTCGGCGTCTGCCCCACCTGCGGGGATGAACTTTACATCTTTAAGACCAGAAGCCGAAAGCGTTTCATTAAATGCATCAACGATCATTGCGAATACAACGGCTACGGGATTCCGAAAAGCGGATCGCTGGAAGTCACGGGTCTCATTTGTCCCAAATATAATGTGCCCGTGCTGGCTGTGCTCAAATATCTTAAGCTGCCGAGGGGCAGGTTTAAGAGAGATCCCAAAAAGTCCTACTTTTTCACCAAGCGCCCGTGTTTTACCTGTTTTGAGCAAGATAAGTGTGAAGTCCTCAAGGAAGCAAAATTGGACTATTAAAGTACCTCTTTTTCCCCCTCCCTAAAAGAAGGGTACTCTTTCGTATGTGGGAAAACTGATTTGAGTATGCAATTTTCTTTTTTTAATTTAGCAAAATACAAATAAGAATCAAGATGTATTTTGTTATTTAGGAATGAATATTTCTTTAAAATCTATTGGCCAAATTCGGACTCCCTATAAAGAAAATGCTCCTTATCAGCCGGTTGACGTTAAACAAGGGAATTTCTACTTGGAAGTGAAACCCGAATTCCAAGATGGCTTATATCGGTTAGATGGCTTTTCTCATGTGTATGTTCTTTATTTTGTAGATAGGCTGAAAAAACCTGCTGAGTTACAATTTAATCCTCCTTGGGCACCTGAGATTGAGGTTGGTGTATTTGCAAGTCGCTCTCCCGCTCGACCGAATCCGATCGCGTTAAGTGTGGTAAAATTAAAAAAGATTGTGAAAAACCGCGTATATACCTCGGGGCTGGATGCTTTTGATCACACTCCCCTCCTCGATATTAAACCGTATATTGGGGATTTGGATGCGAAAGGGGAAGCCAGTTCGGGGTGGCTCAAGCCTTTGGATGATGAAGAACATAAATTACTTCACCTGAGGGGTATTCCCCATGACTACTGAGGTATCCCCTTGTATTATAAAAGGATCCGCAGATCTGAATCCTTGCCGTGCTTATCCTTGAGCTTGGCACTGAAATGTGATCTGATATGCTTTAAAAAATGCTCCTTTACTCCGTTCTCCACGTCCTGAATCTTTCGCAAAATGAATCCGAGATTTGGCCCGAGCTTGTGGTTATATTTGTCGAATCGTGACAAAGGGGTGCCATCATGGATCTTTTCTACGATGACATCTGGGTTCCAGTCCTCAATTTCCTCGGCGTAGTAAGCCATGTGCCACCGCGATTCTCGGTATTCGGGCGGAATCTTTTCCTCGATTTCGGGCGGGATAGGCGGCGGGACGTCTCTGAAAGTATCGTATCTCAGGAGGATTTCTCGATCCTCTCCCGTAACTTCTCCCACTAATTGTTCGATATTTCCTCCGCCGAAAAGAAAAACTCCGTCCAAGATCTCATAACTTCGAAAGGTCGACCGATCGGACCCAGAGCGTGGTTCCTCTGGATCGCCGTCAATTCGGTTCAACTCGGTATCAAAACTTTCCCCATGGACGCGGGACGGTGCTTTGTTATTTTTCGTAATTCTAATTCTCTCCTCTTTTTAGGGTAAGTCAATCGCTATACATTATCTTGGATATGGTTCAAAAAAAGTATTTCGAAAAAAGGGAATTTCCCGAGTTGAAAAAAGAAATTTCCCGCTCAATTTTCGGGTATGATATTTGAGTCCTCCTACTTTCAATAAATTAATCAATCCAAGAAATCCAAACCCACATCATAATTCAATTCGTTTCTGCACGGTTTTGGATCCCTTCGCTTTTTCCCCCTCTTTCTCATTACTTCCTTTCCCTTTCAAACCCCGTTTTTCGAAATTTTTCTGTGTCTCATCTTCCTCCACGTAGAGAGCTTGTGTAAATTTTTTTCCAGACGGCTGATTCTTGTGCTTTTTGGCTCGGGGATCTCGGTTGTGGGCCAGCCCCCGATCTAACCTTCGGCGCAAAAAGCGGTTGAACTCGTGGGAACCTAAAGGTCGGTCGCCATTATTATTCTCTAATCTTGGGAATACGGGGATTCGGTACTCTTTTTTTTCTTTTTGACCATGTGATTCCTCTGGTCTTAGGGTTTCTTTCCAATTCTCTATTTTTAGGGAGCAACCAGACGACCCCATGAAGTCGGTTCGGGTACGGATCTTTTTGGTTGCCGATCCCAGCCGCTTGATATAGTTTCTTGTGCGCTTGGGGCTCAAGCCGTGCCCTTCCAGCAAAATATACTTCAGCGAGGATGGGGTAAAGGGCTGCAAATAATACTGCCGATCAATTTTCTTGCCCTTGGGCTTCATAAAAAGTGATTTAATTGCCCGATAATCGTTCATATGCAGATTCCTAAACAGATTCGGGTGGGCTTTTTTCATCCCGGGAATATCGCCAAACAATCGAATGGACTGCTCCGCCTTGACCGGTCCTACGTTCTTTATGCCCTCGAAGTAATCGTTGCCCAGCAGAAAGGACATCTCGATGAGATCCGCTCTTTCGAGGTCAATTCGCGCGAGTTCTTTCTCAACATCGATGTATTCCACCTGCGGCTGTACAGTCTTCCATTTTCCCCCGACTTTTCTGCGGGTCTGAAAGGTAATGCTCCGGATGATCCTTTTCGCCCCGTACAAAATCGCATCGTAATCGGTGGAAACCACATAATCCGCCCTTCCTTGTTTTTCCAGCGCCACGCATTGGGCTTCCGCCTCCGAGGGTGCATCAATCACCGGCACTCCGCACGCCTTAAGTACGCCTTTTGACTCCCGAATACAGTTTTGGAACATATAGTCCTTGGAGAGGGCGATCTTCTGGGCCGTTTTGAACTTTTCCCGGGCAATTGCGGTTTCGTATTTTCGCTTGGCTTGTAGAAAATCGCGCTCCCTGTATCGATAATGAACATTTTTCAGCGGACTGGGTGGGCCGTCGAACACCACAATGGGCAAAATTTGGGCCCGTAAAAAGTGAATTACCTTCTGCACCCACCCGTACAGGTGATAATATACCCGGTGGGAGGCATCGGTGCGGTACTTTTTATTTCCTTTCCCGTAATTTCGGCTCATATAATAGGGGTTGTTGAGCAATTGGAACAGCATCTGCATCCCGTCAACGGCCACCCTTGAACCCCGAAAATCGGATAGGTCGCGCTTTTCTGATTTAATCAGATTGTGTAATTTAACTCCCATAGTTTAATGAAATCATAGGTCTATAAAAAAACGAAAAATCCAAAATGAAATGATTGGATTGAAAAAAAGAAAAGAAAAAAAAGGAATTAAGGGATGAACAAGGAGAAGAAAGAGAAAAGGAAAAAGAAGGTTGTATGCACGTGTAATATATTTGGTGCGGTTCCCAATTGAGATGAAAATCAATCCAGATATCCATGAATCACGGTAAAAACCCTCACCCTCATTTGTCATCGCGTTTGTTTATAATTCATGACTTCTTTTAGCAATATATGAAAGGATCTCAGCGTGTTAGCAAAGCCATTCACTTCGAAAAACCCGATAGAGTTCCTTATATCGGCTATAATTCTTATTATCCTCTGGTTTCTGATGTGTTGCCCTTGTTTCCCCTTACTCCCACCTCATGGCAACCTCCACCAGGTAAATATCCGCATGTACACCCCATGCAACTCCAATTTCACTTATATAAGTGGAAACCCATGGGGTTTAAAGTAAATCCTCCTAGGTGTTGGAAGAAATGGAAAAACACGCCCCATAAAGAAATTGATGAATGGGGAGTTATTTGGGAGGAAGTGGGGGATGGTACAATGGGTTGGCCGGTGGATGGTCCATTGAAAAGCTGGGAGGATCTCGACAATTTAAAAATTCCTGATGGTTCCGATCCCGCGCGCTATTCGCTCTCCCGAAAAATAAATAAACTCGTACCGAAAAGCTGGAAATACCGCTTGGGCCTTATTGATAACTTCTTGTTTGAAAGAACTCACTTTTTAAGGGGATGGAATCGTTATATGCACGACTTGGTAAGAAATCCCCAGAAAATCCGCGAATTGATTAAAATAATCCTTCCCTATTATGAAAAAATGATTCGGCAATTGCACGAAATGGGCGCCCAATGCGTATTTACCACCGATGATTGGGGAACGCAAGAGGATGTTTTTATTAGTCCCCGGTCATTCGATAAAATTTTTCGAGCGCCCTATAAAAAAATTGTAGACCTTTGTCATGACTTGGGAATGGACTTTTGGCTGCACAGTT
>CAZEPC010000199.1:0-8410 GCA_964513765.1 uncultured archaeon | reverse complement strand
AAGTTATGCTAAAATGTCTGGATTTGATTATCCAAACGCAATTGAAAATGAAGAACTACGTAAAAGCACTAAAAGAGGAATGTCCAAGAATTTTAGAAGAATTCGTGGTACTTAACGAGTTCGGAAGGTTTAACCACGCAAGAACGGGATGGGTGGCGAGTAAGGTGGAATATGTGAAATCTCAACCCGGATATAAAACTGCGCTAATCCACGTGGGTGCCGACCTCTTTTTACGAGAAGCCTACAACCCCGAAAATTGGTATCACGACATCAGCATTCTAAATTCTGATGGACATTTCAAGGAACAAGAATCCCAAAATCTCCAAAATATCAATAAGGGAAATAAAAATGATGAGAAATACGGAGAGGTTAAATGGAATATTGCGGGGCCTCTCTGCTTTAGCGGTGATTTTATTCGGAAGGATGTAAAAATTTCCCGAATTGAAGCCGGTGATATCATCTTGATTCATGAAACCGGGGCTAATACGCTAAACTTGTGGTCAAGACATTGTTCTCGTCAAATACCTAAAGTAGTAGGCTATCTTGAAAACGGAGATGGTGGCTTTAAGGTATTGAAAAAGAAAGAATCTGTTAAAGATTTGGTTGATTTTTGGTCTTCATAGGACTAGATGAAAATTTTTTATAGAAGAACCCAATAATTATCCTTAACGATGTGGCGGGATGATTTTATCCAATCTCTTGTGAAACACACCATTGAGGAAAATGAGGGTTTCAAGAAGCAAGAGGGTGAAGAAAGGCAGAGGAAGTGCGGTACATACGTGATTAATACAATCTCCTCTCCAAAAAGTGTGCTTTACAATGGGAAGGATGCTTGGAAGGTTGAGTATAGATACTCGCTTAAAGTTGATCCCGAATCTATTACGGACTGTCCGGATAACCTTCCTTACGAATATAAATACAAACAATATATTATTGCCGATATTGAGGGAAATCTCCTCTTTATCAGCAAAAAGGTCTCAGTTTAATGATGGCTTAATGTAAAATGAGAAGACTTACCAATAATTTTCGGATGTGGTAAGAAACCCTTCATCATCGAACGATATCCGAGTGTAGCTTTCTTCTAATGGTGTTAAGTCTTTCCTTTGTTTAACTTTTTCGAGGTATGACTCGGATACGAGCATTTTCTCCAATTGGAGGGTATTTTTAATCCATACTACTTTTAATTTCGAAATATCGGAAAGTCCTGCCAAATCTACGATGGTTTCGAGGGTTTGCTTGTCGTTTTTCTTGTAGATGGGTATTTTTGGTGAATCCGTCCGGTAGGCCGTTAAAGCGTTAAGGTACATTTGTTCGTAGTCTATCTTATTCACGAGGCGTTTTGTGGTAAAATCTGCCAGTCCGATTCCTTGTGCATTTCCGTGAGTTTGTTCCGTTAAATCCCTCACAAAAAGCCAGCCCACTCTCCCCTTACTCCCCTTTTTACGGCAAGTAACTGTAGTATCCATGCCCGTTCCAAAGATATTTTTTCCCATCTCATCCACGATGAGGAGATCTACATCTTTAAATGGGATTGTGGTGGCTAATTCCTTTGAGGTTTTCAAGAGTGCCGGTTCTTTCTGTGAAAAATCTTGGGGCTGGAGGGTGTGTATTTGGGCTACTTCCCCGTTTGTGTTTAAAATTACCCCGACTCCTAAAATTATGGGTAATTCCTCTAAGATGATTTTCCGGTGGCTGTTGATGATTTCCGGCCATCCGTATTTGGCAATCAATCTGTGGTAAAGTTTTGCTCCTTTATGTTTCCCCAATCCTATCAAACACATTTTAGAGAGCCCACTTTCAACTTTTCCTACAAATTTAGAATGGGTCTTTATTCTATTGACTAATACAATTTTATCTGCCTCTACGGCCATCTGGTCTGCGTATATCGGTGTATCGTACACACTCTTTCCAATCTCAACTACATCCATGCTGGCTTTTATAGGACATCCCATTTTTTCTTCCGTTATTCCGTAATCCTTCAAGATCTGTGTCTGTCCCGCAACCGTTCCACCCCCATGACTTCCCATTGCGGGAAAGATAAATGGTCTTCCCCCTGCATTTTTTATATGGGTGACGAGGGTTTTGAGGATGAGGTCTTGGTGCTGGATTCCTCTGGAACTTCCGGTGAGCGCCACTCTATCGTCTTTATCTATGTAAGAGCTAAAATTGAATCTTTCTAACTCTGTCTCTAGTGTATCTTTCACTTCTCTTAGCTTGGGTGCCCTGACTGTTTGTCTAATACATTTTATCCGCGGAAATTCAAAATAAGTTGGTGGATTGGCCATAATATTTGTTTACCTAATCATTGATAAAGTTTCATGCCTTATTTTACTTATCGAAATGGCCCACGAAAATATATCTCATAACACGGAATCTTATTTAGCGAATCTTTCATCAGACTCAATTATAGGTATCTTGGGGGGGATGGGCCCTGAGGCCACTATTTATCTCTATAACTTAATTTTGGATGCCACCCCCGCCCAGAGAGATCAAGATCATATTCACACTATTATCAATTCTAATCCCAAAATTCCAAATCGGGTAAAAAGCATAATTAATAAAGAACATGGGGTAATAGTCGAAACTCTGGTCCAAGATGCCCGCAGACTTGCTCAAGCTGGTGCAAATATCCTCCTTCTTCCTTGTAATACCGCACATTATTATCATCACACAATTCAGGAAAAGATCGAGGTTCCCATCGCGGATATGGTTAAACTGACTGCCTCCTATGTTGATTCCTTGGATGTGAAAAAAATAGGCCTTTTTGGTCATGCGCATTTGTATAATTGGGTGTATAAAGACCGGTTTTCACGATACGGCATAGAAATTGCATCACCCTTAGTGGAAGATCAAAAAATCATTACCAATCTCATTTGGGATATTAAAATTACTGGAGCAGATGAGCAAAAACTTGCCAGTCTTCAAAATGTCATACGGCGGATTCGGAAGAAAGAGAGGCTGAATTGGATTGTGCTTGGTTGCACCGAATTACCTCTTTTATTCCGGGAAAAGGATCTCAAGTCCCTTCAGCTCATCGATCCCATGGAAGTTTTGGTGGAAAAAGTAGTAAATGCCATAAAATCCGAAAAGCAGTAAGCAACCCTCTATAAAATGCCCACAAGCATTCAATTTTTGAAAACCTATCTTTTTTCTAAAAGGGGACAAAAGTATAAAAAATTAAAAGAAGAAAGATAAGTATAGAGAGGATGCTTATCTCTAATAAAAGATCAAAAAATAATAATCCCTAAAATGTGATAATCATGGAACAATTCTTTGAACCAAAATCAATCGTAATATTCGGTGCCAGTGCCAATAGAAACAAGGGCGGAAATCAAGTTACCCGTAATATGAAAAGATATATGAAGGCCAACAAAGATGTGGATCTCTCAATTGTGCATCCTAAGCGAGAGCGCATTGAAGGTATTCGGTGTTTTTCTTCCTTGACTGATTTGATGGACGAGAAACAGTTGAGGATCGATCTGGCGCTCTTGGTACTTCCGATCTCGGCAGTAATTCCAACCATTAAGGATTGTATAAAGCATGAAGTGAGGGGAGTGGTGGTTGAATCGGGAAACTTAGTGGACTGTGACGATCCTCAGATGGAAGAACAAATGCTTTCCGAGCTTTCCGAGCTTCTGAAAAACAGCGAGACGAAACTCGTCGGACCCAATGCGCTCGGATTTTATAATCCTGGAAAAAAACTTTCAACTGCCTTGGGCCTGACAATGAGGTTTTTAGGCCAACGAGAGAAGAATGTTTCCTTTTGTGGTCAATCTGGCTTGTTTGTGACGGGTTTTATTTATCAGTTTCAGAAAAACCAACCTTTTGGCTTAGCGAAAGCCTGCGCAATTGGGAATAAATTCGACGTAAATGAATGCGATGTGCTTGAATATTACCTTGAGGATCCGGAAACCGATGTGATTGCCATGTATTTAGAGGATATCCGCGATGGAAAGCGTTTCCTAACGGTTCTTAAGAAGAATACTGAACATAAACCGATTATCATACTAAAAGCCGGGAAGACTGAAAAGGCGAAAGAGGCCATAATGTCTCACACTGGTTCAATTGCGGGAAATTATAAGATATTTCAAGGACTCTCTAAGCAAAATAATATTATTTTGGTGGAGAATTATCGAGAATTATTTGAATGCGCCTCTGTTCTCGCAAATGTGAGAAATCATAACTTAAAGTCTAATAAGGTGGGGGTCATATCCATTTCAGGCTCCGGCTGTGTATTGGCCTCCGATTATTGCGAAAAATACGGTTTGGCATTACCCGAGATTACCGAAAAAATCTTAATGGATGTGAGAGGTGTATTTCCATCTTGGGCCCCCATTCATAATCCTATTGATACATGGGTTTCGATTGAAAAAGTAGGGGATCATCGTTCATATAACACCATTCTCTCCGCATTTCTGGAATCTAATCGATATGATTCAATTGTGATGGCGACCATTGCTTCCCAGTTTGCCAGGTTTGATTTTGAGTTTATTGCGGAAATGAAAGAAAAGTATCCCGACATTCCCATTATTTTACACAATTTCGGGGGATATAACACCCGTGAATTTATAAAAGAGGCGTGTGTTCATGGAATCCCTTTGCTGGAAAATTTTGAAACAATCTTCATGCTTTTAGGAAAGATTTGGAAAAATTCATGATGGGATGATGAAGAAATCATCCATAAAGAAAAGAGATTCATAAGATCCATCAGATGCAATCAGAAGTGGGTAGATAGGGGTAAATTTAAGTATAAAAATTTGAAAAAAGAGATTGATTCTCTGTTATGTTTTTCAGATGGATTTTTGGTATTTTAAGTTTATTCAGTTCCCTAAAATTGCTAAAAGAGGTGGGAGCCATAATGGCATTGTGGGCCAGAGTGTTATGAAAAATAACTCGCTGTCCATAGAAACCCCTAAAAATGTTAAAATCATCCCCAAAAGATTGAATAAACCCCTTCTTTTTAATTCACCGGGTGAAATATATATGAAATAAATGTAGAACACGAAAATCAGGCCCATATCTGCTGTTGAGACATAAGTGGCTACATTTAAAGGAATTTTTCTTGGTATCACATTAAACACTGCCAAAATAGATATTATAAAGGCAGCCGTGTTTAGAATTGTAAGAACATATTTTGTTTTCTTTAAAAATGCCCGTTCCACCTCATAAAGAAAGCTGCCCATTCCCGCAATTCCAAGGGTGTATCCGAAATTTATCCAAAAGTCATAATTTTCTTCTTTCCCCCTCACTCCGATAAGATAAGAAACTCTCATCAAACCCAAAAAGAAAAATAGGAATCCGAGACCGCGAAAAAGTGCTCTTTGTCCGGAATGTTCCGATTCGTTTCTCCGTTTCATAAATAAAAGTAGCGAGCAAATACATAATATTATTGAAACGATCCATAGATAAAAATCAATGCCTAAGTAATACCCTTGGGGGAACTCTGGTTTAACTGCGAACATTTTTCTCCTTAACCGCACGTGATGAATTGGTCTTCATTGGTTGATGATAGGTTTTTAATATTCAAAATGTCTTTTTGTATTTAAGTTATCTTAATTTTGGGAAATTTTAACAAAATTGCCTAATTTTAGGAGAAATGCTTATGTATTTGTTGTTATTTTTATATCAATATTGAATTCTTTTCTCACATAAGTGAGTTTAAATAAAGGCTGGTTCTATGGCATTGTATTTATGCTCAATTTTCGGGAAATTTATTAAATATCGATAATTATCTTAGTTAGGAATACTTAGATGTTTATAAAAATCGTAAATTTTTTATGAACCTATAAATTCCTTATACATGGGCCTGTAGATAAGCGGTATATCGTTTCCTTGGCGTGGAAAAGGTCGGGAGTTCAATTCTCCTCAGGTCCACTCTTTTTAATTCTCTTTAAATCATCTCGAAGGTGAAAGGATGTCATAAGGAGGAAATAGAAAAATAACTCTAAATCAAGTAAGCAATACTCGATGTTAGAAAAAAGAATAGAAGCTCTTGATTTTCTAGCCAAATTTCTTTCGAAGAAGAAATGCAATAATTCCGACCAAAGCAGCCCCGCCTACGCTGAAACCCGCAATAGTAGGTGCATCCCACTTAATATTTGTATCTCCTTCAAGATTGTCCAGAGGATCCGTTTGCGATTCGTTTTCATCACCCGAACCCTGATCTGTGTTTGTTTCGTTATTTTCCTGATCATTTGGATCGACTGGATTTAGGGGATCTTGATCGGCTCCTGGGAAGGTTGTGTATTCGGGAAGTATGTCAATCCCCCCGTTGCATTTTTGCATAGTGTCGGGGTCTATATATTCATATCTCACCCTCAATAGGATGCCGGTTGTTGAATAATAGGCGTTTAAACTCATGGCCTTAATCCAAATAACCACCTTATAATACACATTCACCTTAAAACTATATCCTGTATCGGAGGGTAAAAAGGAATATTCGAGCTTTTCCGCGGTGGATCCCGCAATGCTCATCAATAAGGGCATGAGATCGGGATCTGCGTTCCGAAAGTCGGTCGTGAGGGGGATTATTGCCGAAAGATAGGTCACTTCGGATACAAGATCCTCTGAGATGTTCCCGTTGAGAAGATATGATACGTTATTATTTGGTTGGGCGGGGAACGAGGTTTCATTTTCTCCGATGTACTCTCCGAGTTTCACTTCGATATGGGTGCTGTTCTCTACGATGTCTTGTACCACGTATTTCTTAAAGGCAGTCTCCAAGCACCCCCAATAATGATACATTGCTTGATGGGGTTGCGAATCGGGATCTTCGGGATTTTGCCCGGCATCATCGAGGCAGATATCGAATTCTGCTCCACGGGCATGGCTAATATCTTGAACCAACCCGCTAAATAAAATCAGAAATATTCCGAAAGCCACCCAAATTCTCTTTTTCTGTGTATTAGAATCCATTTTGTCTCTTCCTAATGATTTCTCCTTGTTATATACAAAGGGAGTTTATTTTTGGTTTGTTTATTGTATTATTCTCACTAGAAATCCAAAAAAGGGCATTATATAATTTTATGGAAAAAAATGTAAATCTTTTCAGATGTTATATTTAAAAATTTTCTTAATTTTAAAAGTATCGGGGATCTCCGCTGGCTAAATGCCAATAACAATATCCTGCCACCGGATAATTCTTTAAAAAGTCCTCTTTATGCCATGTAGTATTGGCATCACAATAATATGCAACATGCTGGTAGCCATCCCCATCTTCATATTGATATTTGATCTCATATCCGTCTTCCGTGCGACTCTTTGTTCCACCATAGATCTCGTATCTTTCTTGGAAAAAACTATAGCCGTAGCCCCAATTTTCCCAACTTTCATCTTCGGACCAATCATATCCGTATCTCGGAATGCCGATAAATAACTTTTCTAAGGGGATTTCTTTGGTGGAATACGCTAAAACCCTCTTAACCCACGATATTGGGGCCAATTCCCCAGGAGCTGACCAACCTCCGTGATTATCGTAGGTCATTATCATGACTTGATCAGATATGTTTCCGATTTTTTGGTAATCTACCCATGCTCCCCACCCTGACTTAATATTCTTGGTAAGAGCGGGGAGATCCACCGAGAGGGTGCTATTTTCTGGTAGAGTATCTTTGAGATTTTGGAAAAAAAACAAGAAATCATCCCCCAAATCCTCATCCAAATGTTCAAAATCAATATTAACCCCAGAAAATCCAAAATGTGTCAAATTTTCTCGGATATTATCCATAAATTGGTTCATCGCAGTTTGGTTTTCCAGAAGTGCCCGAATATTCTCTGTTTCTCCTGTCCCAATCATGGGAATAACGGACACTTTTTGTGCGTTACAACGTTCCACAAATTCGATTAGGGTTTGTTCGTGCTCATTTGGATCTTGTTCCAGCCAATCACTTTTTAAGCCCCCCTTCCCGTTCAGGCCGTAGAGAGTGGGTGATATGATGTCTATTTGGTCTGTGTGGTTCTCGACAATGTCCAATCCGTAATCCAAATCTCGGGGATAAACCCAGAAATATTTCAGAGGGGTCCTTTTCTCATCAAAAGATGGATTTAAATATCGATATTGTATAAGCCCGTAGGTTCCAAAACCAATTGCCACAATAAATACAAGTGCCGTGAGTCGCTTAGTTAATTTTTTCATCTCGTGTTATTCCTTTCATTTGATCAAGGCGGATTTCAACTATGTGAGGATTTTTTATTTGAGAATCTTTCAATAATCTAATTAAATCCTTTATTTCTTCTTTTTTCAATATTTTCATGATTTTTTCTTTTTTATGGGGTTTTTCCCGTAAGTATTCAATGGGGAAAGTTTTTGCCAACTTCCGGGCCTGTGATAATCCGAAGTATTTTCTGGTATAGGGCCCATTAGAATATTTATAGGTGGTCATAAATTCTGAATCCGACTTTTCCCGGAGCC
>CAZEPC010000198.1:0-8441 GCA_964513765.1 uncultured archaeon | reverse complement strand
TTGGTATGACGATTTGACCGCGCTTACTTAATTTTGTGATATTCATACTAATTAACACGAATTTCATGCATATAAATATGATGAAATTTTCCATGAAAAAAGGTTTTTCTGTGGGAAATGCATGATTCATGACCTTGATAAGGTGGTTCATAGGGCGCTGTTTTCTCGCGGGTGTAGGTTATATTCCTATTCTCCTCATCTCTTACTCAAGTTGTCACCAAGCAAAATATGGGATCTAATTTTTGCACCTTCAATTTTCCATGAATTCAGAAACTATTGATCACGGTCTTGATGAATAAATGACAGAGTAGCTATCACCACAGCACCTATCGGAATCACAAGCATTAAAAGCGACCAGAGACCGCCTCCCGATGACGGAGTGGAGGGTGAATTGACTTCGATAACTATCTCCGTAGTATGAGTATTCCCTTGCGTATCGTTGACATGTATGAATAATTCATACTCCCCGACTGGTAAAGAAGTTGAATTCGTTATTATGCCCGTTTCTGAGTTAATATGAAAATTATCCGCACCACTGAGCCAGTATGTGCATATTCCAGAATCATCTGTGGCGTTTACATCGTATAAAAACTTCTCTCCCAATTCAATTGTCTGGTCTGCGGGTTGTGGATTCCAAGCGGGAGGTGTATGATCCGTTGATGTGATTCGTTCCTCGATGGTTACAAGCATTTGGTCTTGATCTTGCATCATTTCATCATCGGTGACAGTGAGCGTCACCGTGTATTCTCCGGGCCAACAGAATGTGAAACTGGGACTCTGTCCCGCAAGTTGTATCGTATCCCCATCATATGAAAATTCCCAGTCGTAGCTCTGAATGTTATATTGTGATGCAGACCCATCAAAAGTAACGGTTTTCCCTTGCTCTACCGACAGGTCGGTGCCTGCGTTTGCGATCGGTTGTAGGCCGGTTATTCCCATGACCAATGTGACGTTATCAATCTCTAAACCTCCAAAAACCACACTACCATCTGACTCCAAACGAAAACCCAACATGAAGGTATCCAATAGAGCTGATTCTGGAACGGAGTAGGATTCTGCCATCCACTCCCCCGAAGTATCAGCCAATTCATGTTTGTTTTGCCAGCCTTGGCCTGAATTGTTGGAAATTTCCGCCGTTGCTGTGTCATCCGGTTCAATCTCTAGTCGATAGTCGAATAAAACCCACGCTTCAGAAGCCATGGATAAATCTAATATTCCATCATACGTTAGGGAGTTATTCATGTTATTCTTATAAGATCCCGTTTTAGCGTCGGAATTTACGGCCTTTTTGTTGTCTATATGCCATAAATTACCTCCAGGTTCTGATCCGGAATAATTAAGCCAGGTTACTTTTTTTGCATGGCCTATACCGACGAAGTTGCTACCCGCCGCATCAAAAATTTGCACTTGATTCTCTTTATAGATTAATCTTGATCCCGTTATATTTACATCATCGACTGACCAGTTCCAATTATCGGCGTCGGAACCTGCATCAACCAGAAAGCGGATTCGGCCACTCAATCCTTTGAAATGATCAAGTGAGCAAGTTACCTCCTCAAATGAATTGCTCGTATCATGGGCATATTCATAAGCTATTTGTGTCCAATCACTGTCTTTTCCCATATAAGTTTTCGCATAATCTGTTCCACTGGTCATATTCTGCCAGAAAGAGAGTTCAACGTTACTATAGGATTTTGGTACATGGACCCATGGAGATATAATCGCATTCTCCAGATTGTCATAAGATGAATCGACATCGATGAAAAGACTCTGTGTTCCGCTGCGATGAGACAAAGTTGTTGTGCCCCAATAATCTCCAGTTCCAGAGTAATCTTCCGTAGTCCAATCGGATACATCTTCAATATCAAAGTATTTAATTTCCTCACGAATCTCAGAGTCAAGTTCTTGTACCCAAATACCTCCAATGCGCCAGCCAGTAGCATTCTCTGCATTCGCGCCGTTAGAAAAGAAATAAAACTCAATGTCAACTGTATCACCTATGTAATTAGTGAGATCTATCTCTTCATCCTCCCAAAAGTAGGTGTTTTCATCGGAACTCCACTGTTCTGTTCCATCTACTGAGATCTCAACTGCTGCATCTCCTGCACCATCCAATTCCAGATGATGTTTTACTCTGAGATACGGCGAAGTTGCCTCGGTCAAGTTCACATCTTTGAGAACCAGCGTTTCGTCGAAGTCATTTCCATAAACACCAGTCATATTCACCGGAGAGTATGCATTCCCAAATATTGGACTTGCGGTCGCTGAATGGTTTAGTTTCTGGATCCCTTGGGATGAAGTAGGTGCATCGATTTCGTTTTCAACGGGGAACACTCTGTCCATTACATCGTTATCATCCCATTGTGTAAAGGCAACAAAACGCGCAGTTCGATTCTGTGTTCGATTAATTTTCGACCAAGGAATCTCGATTTCGGTGATGTTATTACTGGAAGTTCCGGCAAAAACCGATAAGGTGCTGTTTTCGCGCCATTCGTCTCCGTCCCATTGGAACAGACGATTATACATGCCGTCCTCAATCCCCAAATAGTAATCTGCATTAAATGGAAGTTCATGCTGGTTTCCAGAGTTCCAATTATCGGTGATGTCTGTCCCTTGATCCTTTAATGTGTCCAAATAAACAAAAAAATCCCCGTCCCCGTCTAGGCTGTTATTCGTTAGGGATATGTATAAATTCTCACCATCCACCGCATACTCGCCCGTGGAATTGAAGCCGTATCTTCTGATGGTTCCTAGATCATAGGGAAATGTCCAATCTTCCAGACTGCCGTCAATAATTATGTTCTCCGTAAGATTTACGGTCGTCCATCTGCTTGCTTCATATGTATGATCCGTACTTGTCCATTCGGACAAACCTGATGAAAAACCTTCGTTGAGCAGCGTGACATTGTGAGTTCCGCTCGATTCTGGTATTTCGCAGGATGAATTGTAATTGTTGGTAATTACATCGTGCTTACAACTTGAAAAGGGGGTTGACAAAGCAACTACATTCAATATAATGTAAACAACAATACATGCGAGTCTTTTTTTCGCGTCTTTCAATATTCTCTCTCCAGTTGAATTCGATCTTGATTTGTATTGACTTTGTCAATGATCTTCTGATTGATAAGTCCGTTCTTTCCGGTAACTCCGATCTCTTTCTCACCGCGAAGGGCTGCTTCTATCGATGAGTTTAGTGAGTTCGTTAAGGCTGAGCTCGTTTTAGCAATAAACGCTGTCGATCTATATCGAGTGCCACACGTAAATAAAACACTTTTTCCAGTCAATATCAGTATATCCAAACAACAAATATATTATGTGTTGTTTTAATAAACAATGTCGCGCGTGGTTAAAATTTTTTGCCAAACAGAATCTCATTTTTCCATATGGACTCGAAGCATTTGGAACTCTCGATTAGAAATCCTTCGCGGTGTTGGAAGTCAAACCGCGTTAAATCGGAACAACACTTTCATCTCATGCGAAAGAGGTTATAATTGGTAAATTTACCGCTATATTAACCCCACAATGACATTCAATTTGAAAGAGGTTTGCTATTTAAATCGAAAATACACCAGCGAAAAATTTCCATGAAAAAGGTTTTTTTGATATCCGCCCAAAGATTAACTAAGAAGCAAATGTAAAACTATATTATCATAGGAATTGAATAAAATGGCACAGAATACGAATAGTCGTCCGAATATTGTGTTTATCTTCATTGAATCATTTGATGGCCGAAAAATTGGGTTTTGGGGCAACCCCGCGTTAAAAAATGCCACACCGCATATGGACCAAATCGCACGGGAAGGTTGTATCTTTTCCAATATGTATAGTACAAATCCAATATGCTGCCCTGTGAGAGCTAACTTATGGACTGGTACATATGGATTTCGCCACCAAAGCTGGAATAATCATAAGGGATTGAAACCGGGAACAAAACGCTTCCAGCATATCTTGGAAGAAGAGGGATATGTGTTTGGCTCAAAAAAGGGTGGATTTGGAAAGCATGATTATGTGGATGGAAGGCATACCGTTATGGCTAGGACAAATGCGTGGGTGGGGCCCGCTAATATCAAACTACCCTCGTTTAGGCAAAAAGAACCGAAAGTTGCTCAAAAATGGAAATTTTGGATGAGAAAAACCAACCGAAAGGATTGGTACTCGCTGAGAAAAGCAAAACGATTTCTGAAAAGGCAAGCCAAAAATGGGGCGGGCAATGAATCAAATCCCTTTTTCCTCTACCTTTCGCTGGTACTCCCCCATCCAAAATATTATACTCATGAAAAATGGCTGGATAACATAGATATCGATAAAATTAAAATCCCCAAAGAAGATGCCCATGATCACCCTGTGCTGAAATATCAGATTCTTAATAAAAATTGGCAGCACGGCTTTGGTGAGGAGATGGTGCGAAAAACGAGGGCCATTTATTACGCAATGATCTCGGAAACGGACGCCATAATCGGCGAAGTCAATGAGCAACTGAAAGAATTGGGGCTTGATCAAAACACATATCTATTCATATCTGCCGATCACGGGGATAATCAGCTGGAACATAAGCAGTTTTATAAAATGAATATGTATGAATCCTCGGTTAATATGCCCTTGATCATTAACGGACCCGATGTCAAACAAGGTCAAGTGTATGATGAAATCGTCTCAACTGTGGATTTAGCCCCTACATTCTTGGATATAGCCGGAGTTCCCACGGAAAATGTAGTTGAAAATTACGGCATGGATTTTGAGCTCGATGGGGAGTCATTTTTACCGTTGATTCGAGGAGAGGATCAAGATATGAGGGATTGGGCTTTCTCAATGTTTACGGCATCCGCCACCAATACCAGTCATTTTATGATGCGAAAAGGGGACTGGAAGTATATTGCCTTTCCAGGGTATACACCTCAACTTTTTAATTTGAAAGAAGATCCCGATGAGGTATATAACGTTGCGGAGGATAATCCGGAAGTAGTTGAGGAACTTGATAATAAACTGAAAGAAGTGGTGGACTACGAAAAGGTTCATGAGGAATACGTGGAATATTGTAAGGAATCTCTCAAAAAGTTCGAACAGCAGTGTAAAGACGGGGAGATCACTTATAGGAAATGGGGTGATTTTATTCCAAAAGCCTCATTTCGTGAGGTAATGGAAGCAGTATATATTGGCTGGGAAGACAAACATATGAAAAAACTACGAAACTTCATGGAATCCTAATATTCGAAAAAAAATGAAACTGATATTATATTCTATCAAAAACTAAAAATGAAACCGATAGTATGTCAATCTTTTTTCTTTTCTTTAATCTTTAATAACAACATAAATCATGAAAAGGGAATACACGCCTAATACAGCAAGGACACCCCAAGAACTGATTGGGTCTTGGATGCCCGCAATGAATACCATTGCGTACCCGATTAAGAACCATAAGGTCCAATCAAACTTTTTGAAAAGGATTTTTATCAATTTTTGTTCATGGTCTTTCTGATTGTTCTTATTCGTGCGTCCCTTTTTACTTTGAAATCCTTTCTTATTAAGAGGGCTCTTCTTTTTATCATGGTGCTTCCCACTCTCTTTGGCAAACATCTTGAATATAGAGGGTAAGGAAAACGAGAAGAAAAATCCGGCCACACATATCAGATAGGGCTGCATATGGAGTAGGATCCCATTGATTTGACATGAGATCAGCAATAGTGCCATGAGAATCAGCAATAAAAATGAGCCAATCGTCAAATTTTTGGATAAGATTTTATTTGAATGAGTGCCGTGGCTTTCCCTCCTTTTTCCAATGAAAAGACGAAGTATTGCACCGATTGCAAATGAAAACCAAATCCACGAGTTCCCCATCATTCCGTTCATTGATATCGGGACAGCACCAAGGAATAAACCGGTTATAATAAATAAAAATCGTCCCCTTCCCATCTTTAAGCGAATGTTGCCCTCTGTGCTTTCTAGTATCTCCGATGATCCGGATTTGGCAAAGATTTCAACCATTATCAAACAAAAAAATAAGATTGTGAATACATTAAGAATTCGGAGTGGCGTACCCGTAAATGAACCCCATCTAAGGGCCAAATACAAGGCAGTAATCCCGATTGATAAAGTTGATTTATTTCCGATGGGTAAATGGTCGGTATTTTTATTAATTTGCATAATAATTGAAGGGGTAATGAGATAAAAAAGTAAGAAATTAGCCCCAAACATTGCCTGTGCCATATTTAACCTGAAATCAGCCATTATCCCGACCATAGGAATGGTTGTGTCAAGTCCATTAATAATTGCATCTTCTGCAGAGCCTATTTGAAAATAGGCATTATGTGTGATCCAAAGAAGGACAAGGAACGGTAAGACCGTTATCCCCCCTAACCAGCGGATTATCATTTTAATCCTCATCCCCTTATGCCCTATATGATTCAGATATGTGCTCAAAAGAACATAGAAAGGGAGGAGAAATGCACCTGCTAAACTTATTATCTGGAAAATGGTAATCGCATCAAAAGCATAAAAATTAATGATAGAAAAAAGGAAATAGGGAAACCATTCAACATAGATAAGAAGCAAAACGATGATACAAATTATGTCGATCAAAGAGTCTTTATCCGTACATAATGCATTAATTGAGTGGTGGGAATTCTTTTTGTTGGAAATGTTTTTCTTCAAAGCAACCCCCTTAGTGCCGTTTTTATTATTCTTCATTATAATTCCTCCATTTTTTGTGTTAAGTACAAGGAAACCGAAGTTTCGGGCGGAGAGGCTACCCGTGCATCAATCCAGCAATGGGTACCATTTTTCACGCTTGTTCTAATATAAGCCCCGTTTGTCTTATTTAATTCAGATAAATCCCACTCATACCCAGCTTCTGGAAGGGGGACTTGAAAAATAGCCCTAGCAGCCGGTAGATATTCGGTCGAATTGGAGGAAAGTATCCATTCTACCCCAGTATTTGGATCGCCGAAATTACCGTCATATTTCATATTAACCGTGTATCTTCCGTTAGGAATTGATAAAAAGGGATCCCGTTCGCCATCCCCATCAAAATCATATGTGTAATTCACCACTTGATTTTCTATGAAATTCAACTTCCGATATCCCGAATAGGAGGGAATATTAGAGAATAGATCCTCAAACAAGGTAATACCGCTTGATTTGGCTGCAGAACGGGTTACCACCATTTGGGGTCGTTCCAAGGGCGCATTATAATCCAATTGGACTGTCTCAAATTGTTCCTCTTGGGTTTTATCGGAACCCATCATATATTCATAGATATAGGAATCTAAGGTGCTCAATTCCGCGTTAAAGTCCGAATGAGTGTGTCCGCTGAAAATCCCGTCAATATCAAGTCGCTGCATCATCTCAGATACTGCCGGCCAACCCGAGGTAAAATATGAACCCATGAGAGGGTAGTGGCAAGCTAAAAATATAGGGGCTTCTGCACCAGCATTGGAACTTTTTCTGTGAGTCAATGCTTTCTGTTCAATCCAATTTAAAACACCGGTACCTAAAGGCATAGTGGTATCGAAGGAAATTATTGAAAGATCATCTAAGGTAATGGCCGAATAAAGCGGACCAAAATAATGGCGCCAAGGGCCTAAATTGTATTGATCGTGGTTCCCGGACATTAAAACTAAGGGCAAGTTAATTGATTTAATTTCGCGGTAGGCAATGTCATATTCCTCAACCAAATCATAAGGTTGGTCCATTAAATCTCCCGTGATCATAATGAGATCGGGAGCGATAACAGAACTATCATCTTGCCATAATTTATTTTCCGGTAGTATATATTCCAAATTGCTGCTATAGTGTGTATCTGTAACATGCAATACGGTGAAGGGATTGACTTGATATTGCGAATCTTCCAAAGAGGAGGAAGAATGTGCATCAAATTCCCATGGGAAATAGATACAATTTGCCTCGGTAAGCATAAACTTTTGCAGATTGCTTTCCCCTTGCCAAGAGCCGGGTTGAATTACTTGATTCTTCAGATTCGTTATATTTTGGGAATATCCAACGTATAAATCATAGAGAACTGGAGATATATTACCGGGCACTTTACAATCCAAATATATTGCAGAAGGGTATAAGTTATTAACATCCATTGAAAGTCCGAACAAAACATTAGGATTTTGCCCTTTATTAATACCGATAATCTTTAATGGGATTAACGGCGCGTTATCAAGTACTGAAGGGGATATTGCCACAATCCAATCCTTTATGGAAAGCCATTGGGAAGGAATACCTATATCCGAAGGATCGGTTGAAATCCATACTCGGATAGTATCATCTAAATAATCCGTATCGTTAAGATTCCCTGCGGAGCGGGGTCCGCGCAATGAGTTACCAATACGGGGAGATAGCAATACCGGTCTGGCACCATTAGAAGCTTCAATATTAACTAACGTTAAAAAAGATACCGCCGAGATAATGGTGATTAGAAAGAGTGCACTCTTTTGTTT
>CAZEPC010000197.1:0-8466 GCA_964513765.1 uncultured archaeon | reverse complement strand
GAATGGCAAATTCCTAAAGCAAATGACTGCATCAAAATCACATACACCTTAAAAACCGACAGAAGCTGGGACGGAGATAGGGTTTTCTATTTTACCTTGCAAGATTTAGCGGGAAATAAAGTAAATTCTAAAGACATGATCCTTTTTATTCAAAATGTCCGCTTTCACACCATTGAATTTTCCGCTTTTGTATCCATTTCCATAATTACCTTACTATTATTGAATTCATTAGCTAAAAGGATTTTGGTGAAAATAGATTGGGAAAAAACCTTGGAAATCATTCAAAATTTGCCTGAAATCGTAAAGAGACATATTTATACCAATTTAATCAACCCCAGTAAATCATAGCCATAGATAGCATAAGAACTCCTTCTTTTAAGGAGAGTTTTTTTTTGCATTGTTATTTGGGATATTTGAAAGAAATTTTGTAATAATTTCAAAAAATATCATATATAAGATTGAATATCTCTTTGTTATTAGGAACCAGAATGGAAAAGAGTTTGAAATTATTGAATGATTATTTAGATGAAAGAATTTGGGTGAATACATAATGGTAAGAAAAATAGTATTGGCGGGACCTATGGAAGTGGGGAAATCCACCTTAAGAAAATGGTTTTTTGAAGGGACACCTGCATATCAACTTTTAGAAAATCCTCTTGAACCGACTATGGGATTTGAAACCTTTAATTATAAATTATTCAAAAAATTAGGAGTTTTTGACCTCGCAGGGCAAGAACTAGCCCGATGGTTTAATGGAGAAGCAACAATATTCAATAATTCGGATGTCATAATTAATGTATTAGATGCTGCCTCATCAACCGAGGATTTATTAGATTATATAGACCAAGCTTTGGAAGTACAAGAAAAGAAGGCACCGGATTCAGAGATATTTTTCCTTATCCATAAAATAGATTTACTCCAAGAATCAGAAATTAAAAAGAAGAAAGAAATAATAAAAACGTATAAAAAGGGATCTGACTTTGATTTAAAGGATAGAATCTTTTATACTTCAATTAAACCGCAATATGTGAATAAATCATTGAAAGCAATTATCCAAATACTGAAAAAATCCAAAATCCACAAATCAAAAACGATCAAAACTGATTTAATTGAAATGAATTTTAAATTTTTCAATTATCTCAAGAAACACAAGAATGTACCTATGGAAAAAATGAAGAACAAGCTTATACTGGAAAATAATGAATTTGGAAAATTAATGGCAGAGTACATTAAAGGAGGATTAATAAAAGAAATAAGAAATAAAGGAAACTTGTGCCTTAAGCTCACGGAAAAAGGAAAAAAGTACATTGATAAGGTATTAAATATATTTACAGAAAAATCAAAAGAGATTCAGAGTGATAGAAAGCAAAAACTTTCCCAGAATTACATCTTTGGATTTATCATTTCTGATGGTAATGGGAAAACATTAATGAATATTTCGGCAACAGGAAGTTCCCTTAAAAAAACAGTTGAAAATGAAAGCAGCCCAGATCTAGATCTTGAATTGATCCCTATGTTTATAAATGCCCTTCAGCATTTTTCAAATGAAATTAACGTCAAAGAACTTAAGGATTTCAATATAAGGGGGAAAAATTTGAAATTAACATCTCTTAAGAAGGATAAACTTACTATGACTATTTTCCTCGATCCTGATTTACAATTCAATATCGTAAGGCAAGATTTTGACAATTTATTCGAATTGTTTATCAAAACCTATAGCCAAGATCTGGAGGATTTTGAAAAATCCGGGAATGCCACTCCTTTTATGGCATTTAAGCCCGTTGCAACAAAAAATCTTTTAATGATTAATAGAGAATATGAACATTATTCCGAGAATTATGAGGAATTTAACGAACAAAATGCACAAGATCTGTATGAAAGATTGGATAGTTTAGACCAAAATAATTTATCTGATAAAAAGCGTATTCAAATAAAAGATATGAAAGTTAAATTATTGGAAGCAATTGTATCCAAAAACGCAGTACGATTTCAAAAAATTAAAAAGGATATTTTAGAAGAAAGTTCTCTTAAGAGCTCCCTCTGATTTTAGACTTTGCTAATTTTTATTTTTTCCAAATGAAACTACTTCTCTTTTTATAATTCCCAAATAGACACTAGCCTTTTTGAAATATTTGAATCAAGGAAAAATTTTAAGAAAATCACACAAAAAAAAGATATTTTTACACCCCTTGATTACTATTTTTGATCAAGTTAATTATATTAATTTTATTTCACTAATACAAGTTATTTAACAAAATTGGTATGAATCATAATGTCTGTCTTAAGTAAAGAAATGAAAGAAGAAGAGAAAGAAATCGAAGAAATGTATTCAAAATATAAGATCGTTATTGAAAACGTACATAAAACTTATCTATTAGGTACTCAAGCAGTCCCCGCACTAAGAGGAGTTGACTTAAAAATTAAGGAAGGAGAGTTCATCTGCTTGATGGGTCCATCGGGATGCGGAAAAACCACCTTATTGAATTTAACTGGAGGGTTAGACTACCCAACTCGAGGGCATATCTATTTAGATGGGAAGGATATGAGCAGATTAAACGAAAATCAGCTAGCTGATTTACGAAGAGATAATATTGGATATGTTTTTCAATTTTATAATCTCCTCCCTTTATTGACTGCTGTTGAGAATGTAATGATCCCCTTGCATTTCCAAGGAACCTTGAGCAAAAGAGCACGAAAAAGAAAAGCAATGGAATTATTAAAACTAGTCAAGCTTGATGAGAGGGCGGATCATACACCTTCCGAACTTTCGGGTGGAGAGCAACAAAGAGTTGCAATCGCAAGAGCATTTGCAAATGATCCCGAGGTTGTCCTTTTAGACGAACCAACAGGGGATTTGGATTCTAAAACGGGGATTGAAATTTTAAACCTTCTAAGAGATTTGAACAGAAAGGGAGCGACATTCATTGCTGCCACTCATGATGCAGCAGTTACGGAATACGGCACCTCCACTATCCATATTAGGGATGGAAAGATCCAAACGGGATTAGAAGTCTCTGGATTGAAAGAAACTAAAGAGATGAAGGAACAGAGAGTAGAACAGCAAGAAAAGGCCAGAGATATTGTGGAAAAGGAAGTATTGGCATTAGCTCGAAAGATGAGAAAAAAAGGCCAATTAGAAATAAATTTAACCCAAATGAGAGAGAAGATGAAAAATAATGAAGCGGTTGGACTATTACCAATTCATTTTAATGATTTGGTAGGGGAGCTCGTAGAAAAGGAAGAAATCAGAGGAGAGATAAAGAGAGGAGTACTTTATCTCGACAAGGAAAAAGGACCCTTAGAATAAATTAAAATATAAAAAATCTCAAAAATAAAAATCTTAAAAATAAAAATTCTCAGGAAATTTTTTTAATCAAAATCACCCATTCAACTCATCAATCAATCCAAAACAAATCAATAACAATTAAAACCATAAATAAGGCTTTGAAAAAACCATGGTATCATTCTTAGTATCATATGCATTTAAGGATCTTTGGCGCCAAAAAGTCCGGACGATTTTCGGGATTTTTGGTATTGCCATAAGCATTCTCTTGTTATCAACTGTGTCTTTTGCAATGGATTCTCTATCAAATAGTTTCGTTGATTATCTTACCTCCGAATCCGGTAATCAAGATATTACATTGGAAGTAAGACATTATTATGGAGAACCAGACAACCGAACGAATTATTTTCATTATAATCCCGTCATTCAACAATTGAGGGAAAATGTAAGCGAAGTAGAACATTTTCTCCCTAGAACTCATTTTTCAGGCTGGTCAAAAGGAAGGAACTCAAATCCAGTTGAAAATGCTTTGGGATTTCGTATTACTTCAATGAATTTGACCTTAGAAGAAAATTTGAAGTTTGGGAAATGGGAAAATCTCAACGATGAAGTGGATCCGGCTAATGGATTACCAATCAATTCTTGTATGGTGGATCCTAATGTACTAGAAGAACTAAACGCATCGGTGGGAGATGAAGTTAAAATTTATGTGAATCAATTAAATGCCAATATTTCAATGACAGTTATATCTACATTTGGTCACACTTTGAAATTTCCCTCTGGAGAAACACCCTCCATCGTAGTCGATAATTCATGGTGGGGGGAGTCGGCAGATAAAGTAAATCAAAATAGTAAATATGAGGGATTTTCGTTTGTTGGAGCCACAAACCAGCTTGTCCTCCTTTTAAGAGATGCTCAAAACCTATATGATATAAGGGACATTGAGGGTTCGGAAATCAAGATTGAAAACATTGGAGCGGATGTTGTGAATACACTAGGGATTGAAGCTTGGGAATTGGATTATCCAAAACTGGATCTCTTATTCGTTTCTGAATACATGGCAATGGTTATGAACATGATCTTTATGGTAATGACTATAATTGCGATGCTTATCTCAGGCATTCTAATTCACGGTATTTTAACTACTTCAGTAGAGGAAAAGATCCAAGAATACGGGATAAATAGGGTTTTGGGTGCTCACAGCTCATATAATTTTAAAATGATTCTCATGCAAGGTACCATATTGGCTTTAGCTGGTACAACATTGGGCGTTATTGGGGCGCTTTTACTAGTTAAATATCTAGCAATACCGGTTATTCAAGGTTTACTTATTGAAAATGGAGTATATGCAACCATCCAGTTTGTGATCAATCCCACATCTGTTATAGTATCTTACGCAATAGGAGTGGGTGTGTCCTTGGTAGTTTCATTATCACCGGCTTTCAAAGTTAAAAAAATGAATATAGTGGAATCAATCAATCCCTACAGACATTCTGAAGAATTGTACCAATTAAAGGAAAAAGAGACCTTAAACAAGCGTTTAATATTCTTTGGAGCGATATTGGCTTTTAACGGTTTATTTGTGTATTATATTATCCCTCAAGCCTTATTATCTTTGGATATTCAACTAATTGCGGGACTCTTGATCGGAACACTTCTTGTATTTCTCATTGGGGTAAGTTTACTTGCCATTGGATTGATGCCTGTACTGATAAGAATATTCATTCGGGTATTTGCTCCAATTAGCAAGAAGTTCATGAGTATAGTAAAAATAAATGTACATCGTCATCAAAGGAGAAATACCTCTACTATAGTCATCTTAATATTATCCTTTTCTTTCATTATGTTTACCACCTCCACGGTGGAAATTCAAGTGGAGCAAGTAAGTGAGTTAATTGAGTTTCAGAGAGCATCAGACATACAAGTTGTGCCAAGACAATATGATCTTTTCACACCAACTGTAGATCTTGAACACCAATTAATGGAGGTTGAAAAAATTGAAAGGACCAGCGCACTTTTGGCCAGTACTTGGGACCTTGAACAAATATTCTTTGAACAAGGGAAAGATTTCGATGTATCTTTAGGGGATTATATTAATTTTAATTCACTGGATATACGTTTGTATGGTATCGATGAAAATTACAAAGATATCGTCTACAACCCTCAATCCATTGTTTTTTCAGAAGGAAACAAAGAAGAAGCATTCGATAAAGTGTTTAAAGAAGAAAAAGACAATATCATCATTTCTACTGCCATCGCCACAGAATTGGATCTCCATTTGGGTGATTCTGCGCGAATAAATGTGCAAAGGGGTGATGAACAAGAAGTTGTAATTACAACTATTGTAGGGGTGGCAAGCAGTATGCCAGGTTTAAATAGATTTAAAGAAAACGTAAATCAAGCCTATGATGGAGGAGTAATCTGTTCGGACGATAATTATATCAAATATTTCAATATCCCTGGTGGAGATGAAGCCTATATTGATAGAATCTTTGTCAAAGTAAAAGAAGGAGTTAATCATGATGAAGTGGAAAAAGAAATTGATGGCATTTTAGGCGAGGATCATAATTTGGCCATTAGAAGCACCCAAGATACGATTGTGGGTGCCGAACAGCAATTTAAAGTTATTCAATATCTATTCGTGGCAATATTGGGAGGAACTATCGTTATAGGCATGTTCGGATTAATTGCCAGTGCCTATTCCTCAATCATTGAGAGAAAAAGAGAAATAGGAATTGTGCGAACACTGGGATTACATGGTGATGAAGTGACCAGACTCTTTACGATAGAAAATATGATTCTCTTTTTAGCTAGTTCCTCGGCAGGTGGTTTGATTGGATTTACCATGTCAGCATTACTGACAAGAAACATGATCATCTTCACAGAGACACCAATCCGCGTATCAATCCCATGGAATATCGTTGCCCTCGTTTATGGATTCGGGATAATATTCTTGTTAGTGGGTATGAGATTGTTAATGAGAAAACTAAAAAAGAAAAACTTAATCGAAATTTTCAGGGAGACTTTATAATGAAAAAGCACAGAAAAGATATGTTAGAAAGAATCCACCCATCAATAAAAGGAGGAAATCTGGTGAGTAAATCAATAGGAAGAAAAGTTAAAGGTATAAAGGGAGGAAAAAAAATATCAAAGATACTTATTTTGATGTTTATTCTTATTCCCTTATTTACATTTTCCTTAAGTAATCCTAATTTGGTATTCAACGGTCAAAATACTGAGGTTAAAAGACATACTGCAACCAATATATATTCCTCTAATAATATGATTCAAAATAAGGATATTGAGGAAGGAGAATATGAAAATTTCAATAAAAATCCACACAAACCAAAAGCAAGCGATGTTTCGGGAAATGAATTATATGCCGAACAGATAGGTGTTAATATCGCCGGGAATTTGTCCATGATTCAACATTCTTATATCACAAACGATACAAACATATTTGCGCGAATGGACTTTTCCGATCCTGCATTTACGGGCGCATCATTTGTAATTAGTACATCCAACGGCAAAGAACCGGACATGTATCCCACACCAATCAGAAGTAATATGATGGAGCAAATATCACTTAATTATGATATCCCAAGGGGTTTTCTATTTTATGATAATAGTTCAGACTATGAAACCGTCCAAGTTAGAAAAAATAGAGCATTAAATATCTTTAAGAATATATTCAAAATGGATTTCATCATTACCAATAAATTTGAAAACGAGAGTATGGGATATTTATATAATTTTATTGCTGATTATCCCTCGATTGATGTATGGGAAGAATATTTCTATACAATTACATCCAATGTCCCTGAAGAAGGATATTGGGACAGTTTCAAAAAGGAAAGGCTCATTTCGGAAAGTTATTTATCTAAAAACCACCTAAGTACAGACTTGGTATATGTAAGTTCCTTTTCTAGTATTTCCCAAGGAATTGCAAATGTTTCGTCTGATGAATTCCAGACCAACTTCGATTTATCAATATTAGATTCGTTTGAACAATTTTCAACCCTTCTTTCTCCCGAAAGTTTGAATAATTCAATGGTTACTTCATTATTAGGAGGGGGAACACAATCTGAAATAATGGATGCACTTGAAGATTTGGATTTAGAAGGAACAGTTGAAGATTTTGAAAAATATCTTACTAATGTGGTACTATGTAGTGTTCAATATGAATCATGTAAAGAATGTATCCAACCAATTGAGGATGGAGGGGGAAAATCATATAATTTTGATCTTTTCAAGGCATTGGATTATAATGGTACAAAATTAGAAGTCACAAGTAAATCATATAATTCAATTATAGGGGCATTATTATCTGGCATAACTGTAAATATTCATTCAGCAGAACCAACCGGAATGAATCCCAATGAATTATTTCTTTCGGAATATAATCTTAATAGAATAGAAGAATTGATATTTCTAACGGGAGGGGGAGAGGGATTTGATATTTCGACACTACGTGATTACTCTTTCAAGATAGGTTGGGCATCTTACGGGAGCACTCTTAATCTACTTACAATACCTCAAAATAGCCAAGATGAAAATGATCCCATCAATGCTTTAGATATATTTGGAAATATAGGATTACCAATAATTTTAGGAAGCTTGCTAAACCCCTTAGAAACTTTTCAGATTAATTATACCATATCTGAATTTGATCCATATTTACACATTACTAAAAACTTTGAAAATGGTTCAAGAATGCTTGTGGAAAATCCCCAAATGACTGTTAATGTCACCAATCCTGGACAACATGATGTTTGGGGACAAAAGGTGCAAACCGAGGATCTTTCACTATTAATAAATTTGTTATCGGAAGGAGCAATAGATGTAGAAATTACCAATGATCCGACTCAATCTTTAACGATTTTCGATGACTTTTTGGGAACGAATAATATTGAAGAATTATTTGATGCTATAGAAAACCAAGGCTATGTTATTTCGGATTATTTCCATGATGATGATCCCAGACTTTTTATGGTTGATACATACGGAACGGGGATTCCTGATTATTTTTATCCCGAAATAAATATTACCAACCCTTATGTTTTAGCACCATATAGTTCTGATTTTGTTGATGAAGTATTAACAAATCCCGAAGTAATAAGTGAACTACCCCTGGATTTACAAGCCACAGCTACATTATTAGTCACAGGGAATGTTTTAAATAA
>CAZEPC010000196.1:0-8478 GCA_964513765.1 uncultured archaeon | reverse complement strand
TTGGAAAAATTCAAGATAAAAACGGAAAATGGATGATAGAACAATTACTCCCTTACGGTGTTGAGGTGACACGAATAACGATAATAAAGGATAATCTGGACGTTATCAGTTCTACCATTAATCACTCGATATCTCGATCTCCGGATTATATCTTCACTTCGGGGGGCTTGGGCCCCACGTATGATGACATGACTTTTGAGGGGACAGCCAAAGGCCTCAATCCCCCGGTTCCTATGATTCTCAATGAGGAAGCATTGGCCATGCTTAAAGAACGGTATCGAAATATCTATCCCAATGTAGCTGAAGAGAAACTCATGAAACCATCCCGGAAGAAAATGGCAATATTGCCCAAAGGTGCAATTCCATTGGAAAATCCGGAAGGCTCTGCCCCTGGCATTTTGATTCCCTCTCCCATGACAAATGGAAAAACAAAAATCATCTGTATGCCGGGCATTCCCACAGAACTCAAATCTATCTTTTTAAAACATATCCTCCCAGAGATAATTGAACAACAAAAAGGAACCCACTTTTATCAATGCGGATTTGTGTTTGAATATATCGGCGAAAGTAAATTTACCGAGGTGATTAAAAACTTGGTGGATGAACATAAATTCCCCGACATTTGGATAAAAACCCATCCTAAGAAAAAGAAAAATAAAACAGTGGAGCTTCATTTGACCAGCTTCAGCGAAAATAATTCCGTACGGGAAAAGATGAATAAATTGTACAAACTCCTTAAAGACCAAGTATTCAAACAAAACGGGAAAATTATAAAGGAAAATCCTTTAGAGTAAGCCGATTTTTTTTAGAATATGGGAAAAAATATTGTTCAAAAAATCCTCCAATCACATGTGGTAGATGGTGATTTGGGGGTTAGCGATGAAATAGGAATAAGAATTGATCAGACCCTCACTCAAGATGCCACGGGTACCATGGCTTACCTTCAGTTGGAAGCAATTGGTGTGGATGAGGTGAAAACCGATCTATCCGTTTCGTATGTCGATCATAACACGTTGGAAATCGGATTTGAAAATTCCGATGATCATGAATATCTAAAAACGGTCGCCTCTAAACTGGGGGTGAAATACTCGAAACCGGGAAACGGGATTTGCCATCAAGTGCATCTGGAACGATTTGGGGTGCCGGGAAAAACCCTCCTCGGATCAGATTCGCATACTCCCACAGGGGGAGGTATCGGAATGTTAGCAATTGGTGCCGGCGGCTTGGATGTTGCAGTTGCAATGGCGGGGGGGCCGTTCTATCTTACTAATCCAAAAGTCCTTAAGATTAATTTGAGCGGAGAATTAGGCGATTGGGTTTCCGCGAAGGACGTAATTCTCACTATTCTTGCGAAGCTTACGACTAAAGGAAATGTTGGGTATGTTGTTGAATACGGAGGGGAAGGGGTAAAGACACTCGATGTGCCCGCCAGAGCCACCATCACCAATATGGGTGCAGAATTGGGTGTCACCACCTCGATATTTCCCTCTGATGAAAAAACCAAGGAATTTCTGGTTGCCCAGGGCAGAGAAGATGACTTTATTGCTTTAAAAGCCGATACTGACGCAGAATATGATAAAGTTATAGACTTAGATCTATCGGAAATTGTTCCAATGGTGGCTGTGCCCCACTCTCCAGGGAACGTTAAGAAAATAGATGAAATTGCAGGTAAAAACGTGGATCAAGTATGTATCGGATCCTGTACCAATAGTTCGTTTATGGATTTGATGGTGGTTGCCAATACCGTGGAGGGAAAAAAGCTGGATCCCAATACAATTAGCCATCTCGCTCCGGGGTCCAAACAGGTCTTTTCGATGATATCGGAGAATGGTGCTTTATCCAATTTAATCGAGTCGGGTTTTCGGATAATGGAAAGTGCATGCGGATTCTGTATTGGAGCAGGCGCTTCGCCCAAGACCGATGCGGTATCCGTAAGAACCAATAATCGGAACTTTTTTGGAAGATCGGGGACAGAAAGCGCGGGAATCTATTTGGTTTCCCCTGAGACGGCGGGAGCATGTGCCCTAATGGGGAAAATTTCCAATCCCAAGGATTTGGAGATTGAATATCGCAGACCTTCCTTGCCGGAAAAGTTTTATATTGATGATTCTATGATTATTGAACCCACCAAGGATGAAACTATTGAAATCTACCGGGGCCCCAATATCAGCGATCCTCCCGAGGTGCAAGATTTTCAAGATGAAATTTCGGGGGTTTGCAGCATAAAAGTAGGGGATAAAATAACCACCGACGATATCTCACCCGCCGGATTCCGGCTGAAATACCGGTCCAATATCCCTAAATATTCATCATTCACTTTTGAACTTATTGATGAGGACTTCTCCGATAGATGTTTGGAGAATAAAGAAAAGGGAATTGCCAATGTCATCGTCGGGGGCGATTCCTATGGTCAAGGATCAAGCAGAGAACATGCAGCTCTTTGTCCCATGTATTTGGGCGTGAAGGCGGTGCTTGCAAAATCATTTGAACGGATCCATTATGCCAATTTAGTAAACTTCGGGATATTACCTCTCCTTTTTGAAAATGAAGAGGATTACGGCAAAATTGAGCAAGGTGATGAACTTCTCATAAAAAACGCCACAAAAATCAAAGGTTCTAAGGTGCTCACCTTGTACAACAGCACAAAAGACATAAAAATCCCCGTTCGCCACAATTTATCCGCAAGACAACTTGAGATTATTTTGGCTGGGGGGACTTTGAATTATATGAAGAAAAAAATTGCCTAATTATTTGACTCGTTTTTTTAGGTTTTAATTCCCCTTTTTTTTATGTTTTGATTTAGATTGATATAGATACTCGTAATGAATAATTATTCGGGATTTCTTTTTGTTTTTCCTAAAATTTGGAAAGACAACTTTAAAATTTGCCAGTAATTAATCAAAAACTAGATAATTTATTTCTATTGGAGTACAAAAAAAAATGTCAAATGAATCTCAAGAGGCAACTGCCCAATCATCCGAACCAACACATAAATGGTTCACGATGAACGTAGAGGAAGTTGCTGATACGTTAGATACTTCAACCGAGAATGGGTTATCTGGTGCTGAAGCAAAAGATAGGATAGATAAGTATGGCTATAATGAACTTCAAGCCGAGGAGAAAAGGCCCCGGTGGAAAGTCTTTTTAGATCAATTTAAAGATGTACTTATCTATATCTTAATTGCGTCTGCAGCGATCTCAGCGGCTATAGAATCAATCGAATCGGGTGAACCCGGAATCGATTGGTTGGTCATAACCGTAATTATTATTTTGAATGCGATCATCGGATTTGTGCAAGAAGGTAAAGCCGATGAGGCTATTGAGAAACTGCGGAATATATCTGCACCAGATGCCCAAGTGGTCCGTGATGGAAAAGAAGTAACCATCAAAGCGAAAGAAATTGTCCCGGGAGATGTGATAATTCTCCATGAAGGTGACAAAATCCCAGCAGACGGACGATTGTTTGAAGAATCTAACTTTAAAGCTCAAGAGGCGGCACTTACTGGTGAAAGTGTTGCCACGAAAAAGAAAGTTGAAGTTATTGAAGATGAAGAATGTCCTCTAGGGGACAGAAAAAATATGGTATTTTCCTCTACTCTGGCTACTTACGGTCGAGGAAGAGCTATTGCCACCGAAACCGGTATGAAGACAGAGGTCGGTAAAATTGCAACCATGATTTCCGAAGCAGAGGAAAAAATGACTCCCTTGCAGAGAAATTTAGAGGAATTTGGTGCATGGTTAGGAAAGATCATTCTTGTGGTTTGTGCTTTGGTTTCTATTATTTATATTGTCAGAGCTGAACCTATTACTGATTCTATTATTGCGGGTGTTGCCTTGGCTGTTGCCGCAATTCCTGAAGGTCTTCCAGCAGTGGTTACAGTATGTTTAGCCATAGGAGTTACCCGAATGTCTGAGAAAAATGCTATCATTAAAAAACTGCATTCGGTGGAAACCTTAGGTTGTACCACTGTAATTTGCTCAGATAAAACTGGAACTCTCACAAAAAATGAAATGACTGTCCGATCGATGTGGGCAGGCGACCAAATATATGAAGTAACAGGTGCTGGCTATAATCCTGAAGGCGATTTTCTGGTGGATGGAGAAAAAGTGAATGTGCTAAAAAAGCCAGATGCGGAAATGACCTTACGAATCGGCCTATTATGTAATAATGCCAGACTCGGAGAAGAAGATAAATGGATATGCTACGGAGATCCCACAGAAGGATGTTTGATTACTTCTGCATGGAAAGCCGGAATTGAGCGTGAAGAGGCCCAGGAAAACTATCCTCGGATTGATGAAATTCCTTTCGATTCCAGCAGAAAGAGAATGTCAACGATCCATGAGGTTGATGGAAAAGAAGTGGCTTATATTAAAGGGGCTACCGAAATTCTCCTTGATTTATGTGCAAATATTCAAGAAAATGGAGAGGTAAGACCCATTACCGAGGAGGATAAAAAGAAAATCCTTGATGTGTACGAATCCAAGGCGAAACAGGCTTTAAGAGGTTTAGGATTCGCATATCGTGAAGTAGATGGAGTTGAACATGAAATTGAGAAATTGGAAAAAGACATGACCTTTGTGGGCATGCAATTCATGATTGATCCTCCGCGTGAAGAGGTTAAAGATGCCATTGAAGAATGCAAAGGTGCGGGTATTGGAGTAAAAATGGTTACCGGTGATAATTTAATTACCGCCACCGCGATTGCCGAAGAATTAGGCATAATTTCTGCAGGTGAGGTCACTCATGAAGGAAAAGATATGCCAAATATGACCGACGATAAAATTGCCAAATGCAACGTGTTTGCCCGGGTTAGCCCGGAACACAAGCAGGTGATTGTTAAAGCTCTTCAAAGTCAAAATGAAGTGGTCGCGATGACCGGTGATGGTGTGAATGACGCACCCGCGCTTAAAAACGCCGATGTAGGTGTGGCGATGGGTATTACGGGAACCGATGTATCCAAAGAAGCGGCCGTTATGGTATTGGCAGATGATAATTTTGCTACCATTGTGAATGCCGTTGAGGAAGGTCGAGGAATTTATGATAATATTAAGAAGTTCGTCCAATATCTCTTATCTTCAAATGTAATGGAGGTATTGGTGCTGTTCTTTGCTGCGGTGATCGGACAAAAACCGCCGCTGGTTGCCACCCAATTGTTATGGATTAACTTAGTAACTGATGGTGCACCTGCGGTCGCTTTAGGATTTGATCCTTACGATCCGACCTTGATGGACCAAAAACCGCGACCCCCGAACGAACCAATCTTGACCAAAAACTTCCTGATCACTATGATTTATCGGGGTGTGATTATGACCATCTTGGTTTTAGGTATTTATGAATTATATTATGTCGATGGTCCATTTGCCGTGGACACTATTCCAACGGTCGGACCTTTGGGGAGCGATCATACTCAATTTACCGAAGGAAGATTCCATATTGATGGCTTAGACGGACCAGGAGCCGCTCTGGAAACCTATAATATTTGGAGGGCACGATCTGTAACCTTCCTGGTTATGATGTTTGGAGAAATGGCAAATGCGTATAACTGCCGATCTGAATATACCTCCATCTTTACCATAGGGTTCTTTACCAACAAAACCATGACATATTCGGTCCTGACCTCTGCATTATTAACCGTGCTCCTTTACTTCTGGAAACCATTAGGGAATATCTTTTATGTGGTTCCTCTAACTTATAAGGAGTGGTTATGGTTAATTCCGTTTGTCATAATGGTCATTGGTTCCGTGGAGCTTCTAAAGCTTTACTTCAGAAAACAATTAGATCTATAGGCTATATTTAGTCCTATAGGCTATATGGTCGAAAATACATAGAATTGGAATACAATTCTATACTTTTTTTATTTTTTGGTTCTGTTTTTGGTCTTGATTCTGTTTTTGGTCTTGATTCTGTTTTTGGTCTTGATTCTGTTTTTGGTAATGGTTCTGTTTTTGATATTGATTTTAGTTTTAGTTTTAGGTTAGGTTAGCTTTATTGTTCTTCGTATTTTAGCATATAGTCATTTATTTATCCGATATTGGCAAAGAATTTCTTATTCCGCCAGTTTTATTTAAATTATATTTGATGGTCTGGTTAAATTATAAATAGGAAAAAAGATCTAATTTAATTAAAAACAAACCATCTCACGATTTAGGATCTTGCGAGGATAACATATATGTCTAATTTGGAAAATCTCAATAAATTGCTTGATAATTATTTTAAAACCGTGGTCAGCCTTGAAAGTGCGTTAATATTTGATCGCGATGGTTTGCTCATCACCAAGAAATCAAAAGGACGCTTAAAAGGGCTTTTTGATAAGAGCCGCGATGAAGAAAAGGAATCGGAAGTGTACGGAGCAATTACCGGGATTGTCGATAAAACTCTCGCAAGGATTACCAAAGAATATGAGATCGGGAGCTTTGGAACCGGGACTTTTGATACCTCCGATAATAGGCTGGTTTTTACCGAAGCGGGTCCCAACGCCATACTTTTATCGGTGTTTGAATATAACATTGAAATCAATCATATTTTACCCTACTGTTTCTTAATTGCCGAGAAGATAGCCGAAATCTTAAGCGATAGGTACCCAGATGAGATTATTGATTACTCGGTACCTAACTTGGAATTAGGTTATGCCTTAGGAATAGATGTCGATGATCTGCTGAAATCACCCTTGCATTTCAAGAATAAAGACTCTAAGGATATAGAAATGAGATTTAAGCTGATTGTCTTGGGGGACGAGGCTTGCGGAAAAACCAGCCTCATAAACAAGTTCGTGACGAAAAAGTTCTTCGAGGATTATCGTCCGACCCTCGGGATATCCATTACAAGTATGAATTATTCCTTGCAGGGATTTGAAGACAGCGGTGCCCAAATTGAGCTTATGATCTGGGACTTGGCGGGCCAATCGTTCTTTAAGAGGGTGAGGAAAAACTACTATCAGGCCGCTAATGCGGCTTTCGTTATGTATGATATTACTCGAAGGCAAACCTTTCAAAATGTGACACATTGGCATAAAGATCTCAAAGAATCCTTGGAAGATGTGCCTGTGGTACTAATTGGGAACAAAATAGACTTGGAGGGACAAAGAGAGGTATCTACGGAGGAAGGAAGAGCATTAGCTCAAGAATTAAAAGCAAGCTTCATTGAAACCTCCGCCAAAACCGGGGAAAATGTAAAGGATACCTTTAGTCTTATCGGGATCGGCTTATTTTTTAAGGCAGGCCAAACCTAAGGAATCGGTTTTACTATAGTATGCACTCCAATTTTTATTCATTTTTCTTAAGGTGTTTTTTTAAGTATTTTTATTGTGTTGGGTTGGTGTTTTTCTTTTGGTTGTATTCTGTTGATGTTTTTCTTTTGGTGGAGTTCTGTTGTTGCTATTTTATTGGTGACCTTACTTTCTTGATTACAATTATCCTCTAAATGTCGCTTTCCGCTAATAATTCTCTCCATTTCGTTGCAAGTACGCCATCTTTTTGTAAAATCTTGTCTGTTTCTACCTCTTGAACTAGCTTTTTAAAAGATAAACTATTATCTCCCATATGAATAAAGTAAAGGAAATAATTGATACGGCCAAGAGCGAGGATCGAAACGTACTCACGGAGTTTGAATCCAAAGAACTCATAAAATCGTTAGATCTCCCTATAACTGAACAAATATTGGTGGGGGAGGATGAGGGGTTTGAGGGTGTTAAGAAAGCATGTTCAACTATTGGCTATCCCGTGGTAATGAAATTAATTGCCGAAGATGTGGTCCATAAGAGCGATGTCGGAGCGGTGAAACTCAATATTGGCGATGAGGATGATGCTAAAAGTGCATTTGATGAACTCATGAAAATTGAATCTCAAGCGAAGAAATCGATCTCTGTTCAGGAGATGGCAAAGGAACCCGTGGCAGAAATCATTGTGGGATCCCTTCAAGATGCTCAATTTGGACCCACCGTGATGTTCGGGATCGGAGGTGTTTTGGTCGAGGTGATGGAAGACGTGTCATTCCGAATTGCTCCGATTAACGATTTTGATGCCGATGAGATGGTCCATGAGATTAAGGGTTTTAAGATTTTGGATGGATATAGGGGCAAACCGCCCGCAGATTTAGATTCTATCAAACATGTGTTGAAAGAGATTTCGGAGCTGGTGTACGAACATCAAGAAATCTCCGAGATGGACTTAAACCCGGTCTTCGCCTACGAGGACGGCCTAAAAATTGTAGATGCCCGAATTATTCTGAATAATTAGAAATTCAACATATCGGAATTTTAGCCCAGATTTTTAATAACTGGCTTAATTTACGGGCAGTTTTTTCGGTTTTCTTTATTCGTTATTCTGTCTTCTGTGTTTTTATTTTTGTTTATTTAGTTTATATCCTATTCTGAGTTCAGTTTTTTTGTTTTTGTTTATTTAGTTTATTTGCTATTCTGAGTTCTGTTTTTTTGTTTTTGTTTATTTAGTTTATTTGCTATTCTGAGTTCTGTTTTTTTG
>CAZEPC010000195.1:0-8522 GCA_964513765.1 uncultured archaeon | reverse complement strand
GGATGGGACGATTTTCTGCTTTCTGATTTTCTCGGAGGAATGGACAGGGACGCATACCGCAAGACGCATCCCATCGAGTTGGCCGGGGATAAAGAATTTAAGATCGACTCCTCAACTTCACCCATTATTTATAACAAGGGGGCATCCTTTATCCGGATGCTCATCAATTATTTAGGCAAAGAAAGTTTTCAAAAGGCGTCTCAGCACTTTTTACGCACCCATCAATATACAAGCGTTACCACAAAGGAATATTGGGACGCATTCTCTAAGGTCATCGACATGCCCATTAAAGAATTCGCAACCTCGTGGGTGTATCAGTCAGGTTATCCGATTGTGGAGGTACAGGAAAAGAATGGAGAGAAAATTCGGATTACCCAAAGAAGATTCACATATCTCCCCAATGATGAAACTACCCACTGGCTTATTCCGATCTCAATTCGTTGGTATTATCCAGATGGAACCACAGAGGAACAGAAATTTCTCATGGAGGACCCACAGACAACCGTGAATTTGAAGAAAAAAGACCAGGATGCTGAGGATCCCCTCCTCCCCGATTCATTCAAAATTAACAACGATTGGACCGGGTTTTACCGGGTAAACTATGAGGAGAAACAATGGAAATCCTTAGGAAAATTGGCAAAGGAACAAGTACTGGGCGCGCAAGATAGATTCGAGCTGGTAAATGATTATTTCAATATCATGTTAAGAAAAGATATTGAACCCTCCGATTACCTCACCTTTGTAGAGGATTATTTTAACAACGAGGAAGATTATCTTCCTCTGGTCAATATCATATCCCATCTTCATATCCTCCATAAATATATCCCGGATTTACACCAAAAAGTGGAAAATTTTGGTAAATCTTTCGCGGATCAGATATTAGAAAAGCTCGGAATGGAACCACCGGAAGACCAAGAAGAAAAGATACATACAACCACACTAAGAAATAGGGCACTTTGGTTAAGTGCATCTTTAGGGAATAATAAGATAAATGAATGGGGAATGAAGCATTTCGGGAAACTTCTTGAGGGAAATCCACCCCACACCGAGATTAAGGGAACCATTATGAAAATCGGTGCCCGGAATGATTCTTCGGCGAAAAAATACCTTACTTCCCGTTTTACCGCCCAAGATTCAACCCAAACCGAGAAAATGCAAGTAATTCATGCATTGGGACAAATTAGAGATTCCGAAAAACTTCAAGAGATTCTTGATTTCGGGCTGGAGAAAATGCCGCGCAATAATAACTGGATCTTATTAGTCTCCATGAGCTCTAACCCAGAAGCCGCACAGACACTTTGGGCATGGTTCAGGGAAAACACTAAAGAGTTTGTGGAAAAGACCACAGAAAGTTATGTAGGGCGGGTTATTAAAGCAATTGTTACATGTGTGCCGGCAGGACAACTTGACCAACTTAAATCATTTTTCCAAGACCATAGGGAGGAATTATTCGATAATGTTTGGGAATCTGTGGAGCTTGGATTGGAATACTATAAAATCTTGGAAAGACTCCGGGATTGAAGATTGGATTTGATGTTTCACATTATCTATTTTTAATTTTTTTAATTGTTTTAATTTTTTTAATTTTTTTACATATTCTTTTATTTCGATCCCCATGGGGGAAAAGAGCTTTATACTTTAGAAGGACAATTCTTATAATATATACAGAATGAATGAGAATAAGAAAGATCAATTCGCAACAATGCAAAAAGAAAAGATTTGGGATTTGATCATTGTGGGGGCGGGACCCGCCGGTTCCTCATGCGCCTATTATGCAGCCAAAAACGGATTAGAGGATATTTTATTACTAGACAAGGCAGAATTTCCCAGAAGAAAAATATGCGGTGATGCCATATCAATCCGGGCACAAAAGCACCTTAAAGAAATGGGAATATTGCAAGAGGTCTTGGAGGAGAACAAGGGAAATAAGGCGGCAATAGGGGGCTTATGCTCACCCAGCGGAATCAAGTTTGAATTTAACTCTGCGGAGGAATTAAGAGAACATCTAATGATTGCCATAAAAAGAGAAATCATGGACGAGAAGTTGGTGAGGGCATCAGAAGCGATTGGAGTAGAGCTTAGAGAACATTATGATGTGAAAGACGCCTCCTTTGATGAGGGAAAGAAAACATGGACCATCTTCCCTAAGGAAAAGAATAAAGAAGAATATAGTAACTCCTATCTCCAAACGAAGATGTTAGTTTTAGCGGATGGCGCAGTCTCTGCTGTGGGAAGAAGTATAGGAAATGTATCCACACCTCCAGATGCTGTTTGTAGTTCCGTTTATATCAAGAAAGGAACACATAATTATAAGGGGGACGGAATGGTGTTCTATACCGAAAAATTGATGCCAGGCTATGCAGCTATATTTAGAGAGGCAGATGGGGATTTAGTTTTTTGTTGCTATATTATCCCTGGCGGCCAATGTAAAATAGGGGATTTAAGTGAGATGCACCACAATCTTCTTCATAATCATGAACAGATTAAAAATTTAATCGGACCAAACGCAGATATAGAAGAAATGAAGACCGCCCCTATCCGATTTGGGGGAGTTAAGCCAATATATAATGACCGATTGCTAATAATCGGGGATGCGGCTGGACATGTGGATCCTTTCACGGGAGAGGGAATACAATATGCCATGGATTCCGGTAAAATTGCCGCCGAAGTATTGGTTCAAGGTTTTGAAATGGGAGATTTGTCTAAAGCGTTTCTTAAAAAGTATAAAAACAGATGCAAAGAGCAATTCATGAGGGATTTCAAATATTCAGGTAAAATAGTTAAATTTATGGCAAAGCATCCGACCTTTATAGATGCATTCGCCAGTGTATGTAAAAGAAAGGGTGCAAAATTTATGCTTAAGTGGGGAAAGATTATGACCGGGGCTACCCCAAAATCGGATCTATTGAAACCTTCGATGGTTTTTCCGATATTATGGGAATTAATTCGGCTAAAGATTTTACATAAAAATCCAGAGGACTAATCTCCTACGAAAAAACTAATTACTATTTCTTTTACATAAACCAAAAACTAATCATGATATATCCAATAAACAATACCAATAGGATTAGGGCGTAGAACCGAGAAAGCCGTTTAGATTTTACCGCTAAAAGGATAAAGAAAGGACATACAATAAAAGTTAAAAGGATTGAATTAAGAAGGATTGCTCCAGAAGGATGATAGACATTAGGGAGCAATAGAACCGAAATCCCAAAAGTAATACCCAAATTCCAAATAACTTTACCAATCATGGCACCTAAACCTACTTCAACGGATTTTTTCTTTATACTACGGAACAGCAGCGCGTATTCTTCAACATTCGTGGCAGCAGCAATTATAATGACCCCAAAAAACCCTTCTGTTAAATCTGAAACTGCTAAAATCTCCTTACTATTGGCAATCAGCAAATCAGATCCGAAAAAAACGGCTAAAAACCCAAGAATCGAAAGAAAAATCGGCAAAAATAGGGATTCATCGGCATCGGCATTGTCATTGCCAACATCATCGGCATCGGCATTGTCATTGCCAACATCATCGGCATCCACACCAACATCATCATCATTTTGGCCGGTTTTTCGGATATTTACATCAACCTGTTCTTGCTGCTCTTCTGAAAGCAGATCAATAACATTGTCATCTTCCTCAATGTGAAGCACATCCGGCTTTGTTTTTTTGATATTCAAGAGATTCCATAACACAAAAATTGCATAGAAAATAAGCACTAGAATTGCAAAAACTTTCATTTGCGGCCACCAAAGAATGCCCAAAAACACCAGAAAGCTAATTGAAGCCATCAACCATAAATAGACAGATTTAATTTTATGAATAGAAATGCCATATAACAAACCCGGCAAAGCAAAACTCAAAGTCATCGAGATGAGACTATTTCCAATTACATTGCCTACAGCAATATCTTGGAGGGCAGATCTTGCGGCAGATATAGACGCAATCGTCTCCTCGAGATCAACCCCCATCACGAGGATGGCCAAAATTACCCCGGAAAGACCCAATTCCTTGCTAATATCGGCAATCCCATCGATCAATGCATCCGCCCCCCAAGTGATAAGGGCAATCCCCACCAAAAATAATAAAATGTTTATATGAATTGAACTTATTTTTTTTTACCCCCAGAAAATATTGGTCCCACATATTTGCTTATTAATGTACATACATCTCTTTCCCGTATCCTTTTTCCTTTTTGAGTGAGAAGAAAACACGATTTCGTAATCCAGCAAAGTATCGAAAAAGGCTTTTAAAAAAATGCCCACTTCAATCACTTCTTGCTTATCTGAAATAAATACATTTCCCACAATCATGTTCAAATCGAGATCTTCATTTAATAGAAGAAGGCCATAAAAATCGCCTTGTTTCTTTTTATCTTTTATAATCTCCACTCCAATTACAGAATCGATGGGAATCTTTTCTTCTTCAATCAAGAGAACCTCAGAGGACAAATCAATAAATAGGGAATGGGATTTATTTTTCTTGATTTTATAAGCCCAAATCCCGCAACACAGACCAACTAATCCAAATATGGCCCCAAATCCAATCGTAAAACCATTTCCAATCAACAAAATAATCCCTATTGGGATGAAGAGCCAAGCAAAGACATAGAGAATTAAAAGGATGTTCGATCCCACAAAGCCTTTTAATTCATATAAATCATCTCTGGGAAGATATCTCATAATAAAGTGGTCTAATTTGGGGAATACATGTAGAAGAGGTTCTGGAACACCGGGTTGTTTTGGAAACATTTTTTTTGGAGACATTGTCCTTAGTCCCATCTTGGAAAAAAAAGTTTAGATTAAAGATTAAACCCTTTTTGTAATAGATCCGCCACAGAAATATCTTGGGTGTTCGCGTACAAGATCATCTCAATCAAGAGTTCTTTCATTGACCGCTTAATCTTTTCGTCATCCTTATCTTTCACTGCTTTGAGAAAATGCTGGAATTTTCGTTCTAAAAGATCCACTTGCTCAAACAGCGGTTTTTCTTTGTCAAATTTATGCACATTTTTCAAAAAGTTTTGTAGTTTTTCCAGCATATTGTTCTTCACATCTTTTCCTTTCCTTCATGCAAAGCATATCTATCTATACTTACATATTAATATTGTTTTAAAAAATTACTTTCCATTTCGTTTCCTATAGGGATGCTTGAAATTATAATAGCCGCCCCCAATAAAAATGCAGATCGCAACAATAATATATAAATAAAAAGCATCTGAAGGGAAATATTCAGAGACAGGCGCAACCAGTCCTTGAAGAAAGTCGCCCAGCCATAAGGCAATAGGAAGAGCAAATCCCATAAACGAAATTAAATAGGGGGAAATGGTATCAAAAATATTTTGGAGATAGACATAGAGATCTTCAAAATTCATCTATCTAAGTACCTCCCGTATTTTTCGATGGTTCGTTCCTTATCATAATCCTTTTCGGTATATTCCCCCTTTATTTCCACAGGACTCACAATTGAGAGAATTAAATCGTATAACGCCACAAAGATATTTAACGCGTAGATCCCCATGTTGACATAGATCATTTTATCTAAATTAAGACTAAAATGAATTATATTCTCTTCAATGGGAATTTGGACCGCTAAATCGGTGATTCCCGAGATTACGTAGATATAAAAATAAAATGAATTGACCAAAATCAAAAAGAGCTCGGCCACCGCCCTCCTACTTGAATACTTCGGAGAGCTGCTCTTGAAGAAGACCGTGGCGGTGGAAATCAAACCAAACGAGATTATCCAATAGCGAAATGTTTTGAAATCTTCCTGAGAATATTGGAATCCCAAGGTGGATCCTATCGAATTAAGGTATTCAAATATCAATAGAGGGATTACAATACTCCAAAATGTGTACCAAATAGCGGATATTACCCCACCGAGTAGGTTTCTTCTGCCTTGCGCCATTTTAATCTTCACATCACATATTCTTCAATTGTTTCATTTCGAAGCTCTTCATACGTTTGCCCCGGATAGATATCGTCAAAAGTGGTGATTTGCTCATAGCCAATATTAAATTCAACCAAACCCAAATTGTAATCGGAATTAATGGCTACTATCGCGTGAATATCGTATTGGGACAAAAGGTACGGGAAAGAGCTCTGATTAACATCAATTTCGGTCCAATTTATCTCGGGATGGGCTTCCATATAATCAACAATATAGGGATCTAACCAGGAATTTCCCATATCTTGGTACAATTCGGATTTATCGAATGAAGAATTGGTTGCGGTAATATTGATAAGATAGGAATTCCCAACCTCAAGGGTATTTTGATATAAAATTTCATCCAAAATCGTAAAATTCTCCCCCGATGTTTTATTTTGGAGCTTCAAAGTCGCCCCGATAGTGAAGTTCTCAAAATTAAAATAGCCATCATTGGTAAATGAGATTTCCGAACTGAAATAATTGTTTGAGGGAGTTATTTCAAGTACCGTCCCCTCGGTGTCAAATTGGATATTGTCGGCCGAACTCGTGGTGAGGCTCACAATGGACATTAACCCAATAATAGAGGTCAGAATAACACCCAAAGAAATAAGGGAGATAAATGTCTTCATCGAAAATCTTACTGTCCGTTTCCACACCATTTGAATTCAACTCCTCCAAAAGGACCCAAAATATGGCCCTTAGATCATTATGATCATATTATTGTTATTAGTATTATTCATATTATTCGTATTATTAATATGAACTTAAGAAACACATCCTAATCCTAAGAATTATTTTATACTTCTTCTATCATATATTTGTTATTTGTATCATATATATTTTGCAATTTATAATTTATTTTGATTACAATTAAAAGAGAAGAGAAGGAAGAATTGTTATGGCACAGAAGAAAAAAAGTTTCTACATGCTGAAGTTGTTAAATATCGCGGTGATCATTGTGGTCTTCATTGTGAATTCCTTGGCCAACGCATTACCAATCGGAGGGGTGACAACGGGGGAAGTATCGGCACTCACACCAAACCTCTTTACCCCCGCAGGGCTTACATTCTCCATTTGGGGTTTGATTTATCTACTCCAAGTCGTATTTCTTATCACACAATATCGTTTGGATAATGATTCTCCGTGGCTTGAAAAAATTGGCTATTGGTATGTGATCCTGAATTTAGGAAATGCCACCTGGCTTATTGCTTGGCACAACCAAATATTTTGGCTTTCCGAGATAATCATGCTGGTAATATTGGTCGGTCTCATAATGCTATATCAAAGATTGGGGATTGGAAAGAAGGCGTATGGACCCGATGAAGATAATATTAAGGGCGGGCTTTTTATCCCCATTAGCGTGTACTTTGGATGGATCTCGGTTGCCACGATTGCGAATACTGCCGCATTATTGACCAGTATTGGATGGGAAGGAGGGGCGATCTCGGAAGCCGCATGGGCCATTATAATGATCGTCATTGCCACCGTCTTGGGATTCATTCTGTTGGTTAAAAAGGATGACATCTATTACACAGCAGTAATCGTGTGGGCATTATTAGGGATTGCAATTAAGCGATTGCGGGCCGACACCACCAACCCGGGAATCGGCTATATCGCAATTGCCTTTATGGTATTATTAATTGTGGCTGCGATATTCCTAGAGGTTAAAAAGAGAAAAAAAACAGAATAAGTATTGAGGGAAGCACAGATATAATCATGTGGTCCTTTTTTTAAGTATCTAAAATTTTCGGTAAATGGCACAATCCAAAATTACGGGAAAATGGTATGAGAAGGTACGATTCTTTCCTCCGACCCTATAATACTCGTAGGGTATTTCACAGCGATTTAATGAACAAAAAAATAAAAAAAATACAAATTAAAGACAAAGACTACCTCTATATTAGGCAGACTCATCAGGATAGGGTTCATCCAATGCCTCTTCCTGGAGAGTATGCAGTTCATCCTTCAAATCCGCAATGATCTCTTTATAGGCCGGATCATTATACACATTTTTCAATTCATAGGGATCCTTATCCAAATCGAGACATTCCCATTCACGGACATGTTCCGATTTTTTATGATCCTTGGCCGCGTGATTGAGTTCTTTATCACCATCTGGGACATCCAGAGAGTCCGCATAGTAGTAAATCAACTTCATCTCTTTCCGGTCGGGCCCCACCGTGCGAATTCCGTAATGGGCGGTGGTGTCATGGGATCCATCCCGTTCCAACCAGTATCGGTAATACATGGAATTGCGCCAGTCCTCTGGAGTTTCTCCTTTACACACATCTCTGAAGGACATTCCTTGCATTTCCTCGGGCTCCGAAATACCGGCCCAATCCAACCATGTTTGGGCGAAATCTAAGTTGAGAACTAAATCAGAACTCACACTTCCCGCAGGAATTTCCCTCGGATATCTAATCAAGAAGGGCATTCGGAGGGATTCTTCATACATGAATCGTTTATCGTACCAACCGTGATCACCCAAGAAAAAGCCTTGATCGCTGGTATATATTACCACAGTATCTTCCGCTAAGTTTTTCTCATCCAAATAATCCAATAATCGCCCTACATTATCATCAACCGAT
>CAZEPC010000194.1:3062-8564 GCA_964513765.1 uncultured archaeon | reverse complement strand
AAAGAAACGGATTCGGCCGAGAATGAAACCAATTCGCAAGAACAAGATTCAAAAAAAGCCGAGAAAACCTCTTCAGATAAAAAAAAAGCCCAAAATAACCAAAATGAACCTTTGGAAGCAAAAAACATAAGCTCCTCTTCTGAAAAAAATTTAGAAAATCAAAACTCAAAAGATATATCGGAAAAAAAATCCTCAACAGAAAAGAAAGACACCGATGAAGACGAAAATAAGGAAGAAAAAACTGAGGGGAAAAAGGAACGGAAAATGGGCAAAAAGAGACGAATGAGAAAAAAGATCAAGAGAGTTAAAAAAGGAGAACTGGAAGTAGAAGATCTGAGCCAAGAAGAAAAAGAATATTGGATGAAGGCCAAAGGCGACTCAAAACTTAAAAGAATGAGGTTTAAAGCAAAATCGAGTAAGAAATCATTAAAAGAACGGATTTTCGGTAAAACTGCTTTAGAGAAAGGGAAAAGGAAAAAAGCACGGATTGAATTTGAGTTATATGTAATTGTGTTTTTCTTTTATCATGTTTTTGGGAATATATTACCGCTCGGATTAGCATTTGCCTATTCATATTATGTGTTATTCCCTATGTTTGAAAACATCACCTCACCAGTTTTTACAAATAACCCCGGCCAATTCAGCGAGATTGTACATATGGGAGAGATCTTCCAAAACTTTACAGTAGCAATGCAAGATCCGGTGAATTTAACAATTTTTCTCACCGCCCCCTTAGTTTTATTAGGAATTTATTTATTTCGGCAGTTTACCTGTGCATCGGTGGGAAAATTCATATATTGGCTGTTCAACTGGATCAGACCAAGAAAAGAATTAGATCGTGCCAGTTTTATGGGAGAACAAGCCGACGATGTAAATATATATCATACCCGTAATTTCTTACTCCGAATCCTCAAGTGGCAATTTCAAAAAAGTCCATTTCCATGGTTGACCCCTTGGATGTATAATTATGTGGGATCTAATGATTTGGGAGAAAATACGGTAGTTGAGGAAGGACTTTTCACATTAGAATTTCTAAAAACAGGGAAAAATGTCTATATGGCACCTATGGCAGGAACGAGCACACATTTCGTGGAAGGAACCTACCAATCCCTAACTGTTAAACAAGTAGAAATTGGAGATAATTGTGTAGTGGGAGCAAGAGATTGTGTATCCCCTGGCATTGTTATGGAGGATGAATCCCAGCTTCTTCAATTCACAGGAATAACCAAACTCATTCATGTTCCAGCAGGAACAGACAATTTTGGAATGCCCGCATCCAGATTAACCTATTCAAAGTATCAAAAATTAATGGATTTCCCAGAAGACATCGCAAAAGAGGACAGAAAAATTTACAAAAAACGGCGTAGAAGATTAAGAAGAAAAAGACGAAAAGAAAAAAGAAAGAGGGAACAAGACAAAGATGAATAATTTAATGATAACAAGTAAAAAAATAATCAAAGTGTTAAAAAAATGAATAAAAAATACAGAATAATCGAAATTTATGGAGGAATAAACTAATGCCAATGCCAGCGTCTTTTAGAATGGGTCCAGGTACCACAAATACCTTAGTTTCAAAAAGATATATTATATTGCATGTGATAATAATTTGGTTATCCAGTATATTACCACTCTATATGATGTTTGTACATCTCTCAGCATACGAAACGATCGCCAGTAAAGCAGAATTTTACATCCTTTTGCCATTTTATATTTTTGCTTGGTATGCAGTTTGGGTACTTATGGCAATTGCAGTAGCTGCTGTATTCTTATGGATCATAAAGCTTATCCATAAGCCCAGAGAAGGATATTTCCCAAGAGATTATAAAAATAAGGATTTTCGGTTTTGGAGTCTCAGGGCAACTGTAAAGAAATTTGCCTTTTGGCTTTCCCACAATTTTTGGCTCCCATGGCTGGATATTTTGGCCTATAAATTATTTGGGATGAAAATCGGAGGAAAAACCGCATTTTTCGATGCTTGGGTTGATAGTGAGTTTGTTGAAATAGGTAAAAATGTTACAATCGGGCAGGGTTCGGTAATCATGGGCGCCATGGTTACCCGGGACTGGTTAATCATAAAGAAAACAGTCTTAAACGACAATACAGTAGTTGGAGGATATTCAATAGTTTCACCAGGGACAAATATTGGAGAAGGAACCGTCTTAGGCGGAGGATCCGCTACAGCGGTCGGGCAGGAGTTAGAATCAGGTTGGGTTTACATGGGGCTCCCAGCTAAAAAGTTCAAGGAAAATAAACAAAAATATGATGTAAAACTCGATTTTGCCGTAAAGGACGAGGATAATAAATAATTCTATAATAATGAATGGATAAGTTTTTTTTTTCACAATCTTTATCTAGATTAATTTCTAGGAAAAAGATCTGATCATTTTGACTCTTTCACAAAATAGCGAAGACTTATTTTTGAATGTTGGCATCGATAGTATCGGTTTTTATGCCCCAAGGATGTTTTTAAATCTTCATAATCTGGCAATTGCACGGGGAGTGGATCCAGATAAGTATAAATATGGATTAATGTCGAGGGAGATCCGGATTCCCGATTTAGATGAAGATAATATAAGTTTAGGATTAAAAGCAGCCTATAATGCACTCATAAGGGGTGATATCAATCCTAAAGAAATAGATGCCATCTTTGTGGGAACTGAAACCACCACATATGCGGTGAAATCAATATCAAATATTTATCGGGACATGCTTGGGATACATAAAAATTGCATAACCCAGGACATCTCAAATGCATGTGCCGCTGGAACATTGGCAATTATAAATGCGATCTCAATGATCCAAACGGGCATTATTGAGAAAGCTTTGGTTATCAGCGTAGATATTGCCTCATATGAATTGGAAAGCGCGGGAGAACCTACTCAAGGTGCAGGATCGGTGGCAATGATTATAAGCAGAAATCCGAGGGTTGCTGCATTCGGGAGAGATTTCGGGAGAGTCTCGGCCAATATTAATGACTTTTTCAGACCGGCGGGAGAGAAAAATGCCCAAGTCTTTGGGAAATACTCGGTTGAATCATATCTTAAATTTCAATTAGAAGCATATGATGATCTACTTACCAGAGTAGGAGAGTTTTATACCGATTTTTATGTTTTCCATTCACCTTATGCTAAACTTCCCTTGAAATTTATGAGAAAGCTCATCAACGAACGATGGATGGATAAATTGGAATATCTTAAACATATTAAGGATAAAAAAATTTCAACCCTTTTCAAACCCATAAATTTTGATTACGCAAATCAAAAGTTTCTTCTTTCGAAAAAACTTCAGAATACCATAAATAAAAAATATCAAGAACCCGAAGAAGCACAGTTTATCAATTTATGGATATCCCATGAAATCTTATATTCACTTCTACCTGCCTTAGAGGTGCCAAGTCTATTTGGAAATATGTATTCCGCAGCTATTTGGGGAGAAATAATGCACCTCATCGAGAAAGTTGGGAAAAAGGACGAGACAATATATTTTGGATCCTATGGTTCGGGAGCAACTTGCTTATCGGGGATTTTAAAGATACAACCTGAATATCAATCGGTCCTGAACAATTCTTTGAAGATTGAGGATTATTTTACCGATAAAAATCAAATTTCGGTGGAAAAATATGAAAATCTAAAGAGAAAATTCAACCAAGATGTTAAACCTTCCAATAAAAAGTATAAATGGGGTAAAATCGAGTCATTATATAATGATAGGGAATATGGGCTTAATTTAAAGTTCTGTGAACGAGGATGTAATCTTTCAATTTTACCCGATCTAGATTATTGTCCTAAAGGGCATCCCGGTAATGAACAGTTTTATTTTCCCATAGTGGGAACACTCACAGAATTAAAAAATTACACTCAATTTGATTATTCTCCACTCTATAAAGGATATTTCCTGATTGAAGAGAATTTAGATGGCACTTTCCCCCAAAAAGGAGCCCTAATGGAAATGGAAATGAAGCGATATGATGCAAAACATTCATTTTCATTAACTCACAACATAAATAAAAAGAAAGAAAAGACGAAAGAACAAAAGAAGGTCAAAGGGCTCTTAAACTGGATACCAGTCTATAGAGAAAATTCAAATTCACCTTATGAAGTTTTAATAAAAGAAAAGGCGGCAACCCCTTTAAGTTCGTGGAAATCGGTAAAATCAACGGATTTACGGTTCTAATGTTGATCTAGTTATATTTTTAAATAAATACAAAGTTTTTTTTTTATTAGGCTCAATATTTTTATTGAAAAATCTATTTATATCATAACACTAATGGATTTGGAACTTTTATGAAAAATAGCACAAAATTTGATTCCGATCTGAAACATAAATTGAAAAATCATTATCAAGATCAACTTAAACATCTAAAGAAAAAAGGATATGCGATTCAAAAGGTGCCTAAACACATTAAAGCATTACGATCAGAGGGAGAGGCATATGCAGTGGCATATCCAATCCAAGGAATTTTAAAATACCACGGAATGGCAGATCCTCTGAATCGAACGGCATTTTTTTCTTCTATCTCATTAAATAACAGTAGTGCAAAAACAGTTACCTATGTGAAATTAAACAGAAATTTGAGAAAAGATCAACTAATTTTGGATGGAGAACCCGTCTTAGAAACGGATAGAAGATTTGAAAGGGTAAAAATACAGCTCGACAAGATCAGAGAATTCGCGAAAATCGAGGATTCTAATGCCCTCATTATATCAAGAAATATCCAAAAAATGAATAAAAAGATACCTAAATTGAAAAAAGTAACGGGGAAAGGAATTGGAACATCCGCATCCGCGGGAGCAGCAATAGCGGAAGCTATGACCTGCATCTTATATGATAAAAATCCCAAATACACCCAAAACATTCAATTAAAAAGTCATTTCGCCAGGTTTTTGGCAGGATCGGCAAGCAGAAGTGTTGCTGGAGGGATTTCAATTTGGCTCAATCATCCTAAAATTGAGCCAAAAAAAAGCATTTCCGTTAGGCTCGATCGACCAAGTGATAGAGAATTTATTGAAAACATTTCAATTATCACCGTTTCTATCCCATCTGACATAAAGACAGAAAACGTTCATCAAACCGCAGCTCAATCCCCCTTCTTTCCTGCTTGGTTGGAAATAAGAAATAAAAAAATAAATGAACTAATTCAAGCCTTAGACTCCCACAATTTAGAAAAGCTGGGACAAATAGCAGAATACGATACAAATTGTCTCCACAGTGTGACAATGACAGCAGAAAAAGACAAGCCATTTTTATTATGGGAAATTGAAACCACCCAAGTTGTATATAAAATAAGAAATTTGCGGACACAAGGAATTCCCATTTTTTATTCAATCGATACAGGACCATCAGTAGTTATTATCACAGAAAAGAGATATCAAAGCCGGATTGTGGAAGAATTACGAGAGATGAATCCAACGCTGAATATTCTTTCGGGAAAAATTGCAGGTCCGAGTAAAATAGTCTCTGAACAATCAAAAGAAGCAAAAACATTGCAAAATGATATTAAAT
>CAZEPC010000194.1:0-2962 GCA_964513765.1 uncultured archaeon | reverse complement strand
TATTAAAAAACAGAGGGTATTTATCTCCGAAAGAACTTCAATCAATGAGCGAAAACGTTATCGGCCACTTTGAATACCCTTATAGCATTGCCACCTATTTTAAAATTAATAAAAAGGATTTCATTGTCCCGATGGTGACGGAAGAAGCATCCGTGGTTGCCGCTGCATCAAAGGGGGCCAAAATGGCTTTGAAAAAAGGAGGATTTACTGCTGAATCCGTGAAACCGTTGATGATTGGACAAATCCAGTTTACACCCATTAAAAATCCTAAAATTGCAGAGAATATTATTTCTATCATCCAAAAGAAAAAGAAAAAGATATTAGAGATTGCAAACAGATGCGATAATGTTCTTTTAGAGCTTGGTGGGGGGGCACATAATTTGAAGATTAGAAGAATTCAGTCGGAAAATGGAGAATACCTTGTACTCCACCTTATTGTAAATGTGAAGGATGCAATGGGAGCGAACATAGTAAATACTATGGTAGAGAGGGTGGGAAATTGGTTGAAAAATCTAAAGTATATCAATAACCATTCTGATATCAATTTAAGAATTATTTCCAATTTGGCAACTTATAGAATTGCCCGAGCATACGCAACCTTTTCAAAGAGAGAATTAGGGGGAGAAAAAATCGTTGAAAAGATTATTGACGCGTATAATTTTTCGTTGGTAGATCCTTTTCGGGCAGCAACACATAACAAGGGAATCATGAACGGCGTAACTGCCTTGACTCTTGCCACAGGAAACGATTCAAGAGCAATTGAAGCAGGGGCACACGCATATGCGGCCATTCAACATAAAAACAAGTATGCGCCATTAACAAAATACTCAAAGGATTCAGAAGGAAACTTAAGGGGTGAAATTGAGCTGCCTCTGTCCTTAGGAACCATAGGGGGAATAACAAATCTGCATCCTATGGCACAATTATCTTTAAAAATACTGGGTGTGGATAGAGCAGATCAACTCTCACAAGTGGCAGCTTGTGTCGGATTGGCCCAGAATGTGGCCGCGTTAAGGGCTTTAGTTAATGAGGGTATTCAAAAGGGACATATGAAATTACATAAAAAGAAAAGATCAATTTAGATTGAACTTGTTGATGAAGAGTGAATAAAGAAAGAATAAAAGATATTATGGCAAGAGCACCAGGTAAGGTAATTCTTTTTGGAGAACATGCCGTTGTTTACGGCAAACCTGCAATAGCACTCCCTATAGACTTATATTCTACAACACACTATAGAGAATTCAAATCGGAATATTCAAAGAAAAAAAATAATGCTCGATATGTCATGAACTTTAAGAATTATCGGAAAAGAATATGTACAAATAGCTTGAATGAATTATCATTAGCCGTACCCCAAGAATTCAAACATTTTGTGGAGTTTTTTTCTGAACAGGTGAAAAAGAACGATATAAATATAAATGAAATAAAGAACCAACAAATAGAAATCGAAATCTCTTCTGAGATTTGGCCTGGATCTGGTTTAGGGAGTTCCGCCTCCACATCAGTAAGCTTTATAAAGTGTCTAAAAAAGGCATTTAAACTGAATATGACCCCAAAACAAATGATTGAGAAAAGTTATCAGATGGAAAAACATATACATGGGACCCCTTCGGGGATTGATAATACAATTTGTGTGAAAAATACTCCAATATGGTTTAGAGAGGGAAAGACAAAGATATTAAAAAAGGCCAAGACCTTCCCCATCTTGATAATCTACACCGGCAAACCGCATAACACAAAAAGAGCATTAGAAAGTGTTAAAAAAAGAAGAGAAAAAGATACAGAAAATGTGAATAAAATCATTGAAAAAATTGGTCTTTTAACCGAGAAAGGCAGAAAATATTTTGAACAAGGGGATCTCCCAAGACTTGGAGATCTAATGGATAAAAATCATAAATTACTCCGCGACCTAGGAGTTTCCAGCAATAAGATAGAAAAAATAATCAATATCTCAACAAATCATCAGATATGGGGGATAAAATTAACGGGGGCAGGAAAGGGAGGTTGTCTGGTTGCAATCGGAAAAATAGCCAACTTAAAAAAACTAAAAAAAGATTTAGAAACCCGTAATATCAGGTGCTTTTTATCAGATCCCCAAAAAAAACCAATGGAAAAGTAGCAGATGTGATATAAAAAAATGGAGCAGATAAAAGTTAATATAATCAAGTTAGGGGGAAGCATTTTAAGCGATAAAAGATCCCCGTTTTTCTTAGAGAAGAAAAACATTAAGATCTTGATAGAACAAGTAAAAAACTATTATTGGGGTAAATCGAAAAATAAGGAAAATCCCAATAGAGTTATATTGATCCATGGAGGAGGTTCATTCGGGCACCCTATTGCCAGAAAATATGAGATCTATGGGGATAATTTGGAACAAGAAAAGGATAAGGGAAAGGATAAGGAAAAGGATAAGGAAGCAAAGAATGAAAAATTTCCTCAAGAAAACAAGGAAACTAATAACTATGAAAATACTTATTCGAAAGAGAGAGTATTTGGAATCGTTAAAACACATAATGTGATGGAATGGCTAAATTCTGAACTTATAGAGCCCTTGAATAATTATAAAATCCCCGCTATCCCAATTCAACCCAGTACGACATTTATAAAAGAAGAAAAAACTTTGAGATTTAGCTCAATGGATATTCTGCACCAGCTTTTAGTCAAAAACATAATCCCTGTATTTTATGGAGACATACTTTTTCATACCACAAACAGAGTATCTATTCTTTCTGGAGACACCATCATTCAAAAATTGATTCAAGATATAGAAAAAAATGAAAAAGATATTAAAATTCAGAAATTGATATTTTGTATTGATAAACAAGGAATATTGAACGAAGACGGAAATCTAATTGAAAGTTTTTCGATTCAAGATCTTGAAAAGGTTGAGATTGCAAAGCGACATGAAAATATTGAAGTGACTGGTGGGTTAAAAAATAAATTGAGACAGATTAAAAAAATT
>CAZEPC010000193.1:0-8610 GCA_964513765.1 uncultured archaeon | reverse complement strand
GGAAACTTTTATGTTTTCCTCATTAATCTCTCCACGATTCACACTGTCAATCCCAATGAAAATAGTTCCTATAATGAGAATGGTTGCCCCGATAATCTCAAATTTTGAGATCGGTTCTTTCATCACATAATAGGAATAAATGAGCAGCGCAATAAGGCCAACCCCGATTACGGAAGTAAAATATGTTTTAGGTACTTCTGGTTGAGTTCCAGCAACCCATACGTAAATAACGACGGTATTATTCAAAATTAGTGCGAAAATATAGAGGTAAAATATTTTTTTTTGTTCATCCGGGATTTTTTCAATTTTCTCGCCTTTCCCTTGTTCTTTCAGCTCTTTTCGTTTCTTTAATCTCTCTTTAATGATTTTATAAGTATCAATATATTGTCTTTCCATTGCTTTACTTATTTGTAATTGAGTAGAATAAAGAACACCCATTAGAATTACAATAATTATAGGAGTAGAAACCATTTTTTAAATCCTCTTGCTTTTCTTAATAATCAATTTTAAAAAAACTTTACAATTATTCCTCCATCTTAAAGTACATGAAACTTTTTATTCAGCTATTTTTATTAGTTATCTAAGAGCTAAGCGAAAACAAAGATAGAAGGGTTGCTGGAGGATTGTTAAAAATTGAGAAAGATAAATGAAAAGATTCCTGCTTTCATAAAAGAATACATAAGGGAAGCGGAAAGGAAGGGAACTATATTTAAAGATAAAATCACATTGGAGAATATTGAAACAATCAAGGAACATTTTGTAAAAACTCAAAATGATATTCCAAATTTCCTTAAGATGTGCGATTACAATCCTGATTTGGATAACTTGATTATTGTAGGAGATATTCATGGGGATCTTAAAAGTTTCAAAAAGGCAATTCGCCCATTCTTAGATGGAAAGGTGGAAGGGATAATATTTTTAGGTGATTATGTTGATAGAGGTCCCCAATCTCTGGAATGTCTCTTATTAGTCGCCTCTTTATCAATCTCTTGGCCGAGAAAAATAATCCCTTTGAGAGGAAATCACGAAGATATTGAAAATAATGCCAGATACGGCTTTAAAGACGATTTAAGGAAAAGATTCTTACATAAAGAATTCTTCAATCGTGCAATTGAAGAAATTGATCAAATTTACAATTATTTTTCTCTGGCTGTTTTAACTAACCAAAGATCATTATGTGTTCATGGCGGGATTCCAAAAGGAATGGATAATTTCCAAATGCTCAATAAAATTCCAAAACCTCATTTCAAGCTGGCGACGAAATTTAAGGATGAAGAGAGAGGCATAAGACAAAAACTCCATGAATTTATGGAACAAATTCGCTGGAATGATCCAATTGAAAACCGAACCAAAGAGTTTTCTCCGTCTTTCCGGGGGTTTGATTTCTACAAATTTAATATGGAAGCATTAGAACATGTCTTGGAAAAAAATAATGCAAAAAGACTGATTAGAGCCCATGAATCTAGCAGAGGAGGATATGAAAAGATGTTCGAAGGAAAGCTCATCCATATTTTTTCGGCAGAACCCTACTACGGACAAGTGAGAAAAGCATCTGTACTTCAAGAAAAAGGCAAAGATACCTCCATTTTAAGGGATCTGGATTTCAAAAAAATTAAAAAGTTCTAATTGTTTTGAGAAGGGAAGAAACATCTTGAATTCTTAGGGGTTTGAACGATTACTCAATAATTTAAATAAGCTTGTTTGTATTATTATACAATAGAGCATGCAATTTGATGATATGAAAAACGACTCACCCTTCAAACCAAAGGGAGAGGAATCGAAAAAGGGAAACGACTCAGATTTAGTCCCCCCAAATCTCGAAAAAGAGGAAAAGGATCAAAATATAGAAGAAGATAAAGAGAACTGGGAGAAAATAGAAGAAATTACAAACCAGCTTTTAGAAATATTGCATCTTGAGATTGGGGGAGATCTAAAAGAAAAATTAGAGGGGCTCAAGGGAAGGATTGATACATTATATTCGGCTAACCGAGAATTAAAAAGCCAGAAAACGTCCTTACAACAGCAATTAGAGCATATAAGCCTTGCGGAAAAGGATAAATCCGAAAAAGATCGGCTCATTCATGAATGGACCCAAAAAATTAATGATAATTATAATCTTATTTTGAAAAAAACTATCGATTTTAAAAAAGATCTTAGTGATTTTAAAACCGAACAGATCGATATTTCTAAAATTCTGGAGCATATAGAGGAGTTGGAACATTCTTTACCTACTGTCCAAGAATTAGAAAGGAAAATACAAACCCAAGAAAAGATAAATCTTAAAAACCAAAAAGAAGCAAACCATAAGATCGATGCCCTTAAACTACAGATAGAACAGAAAGAGGCAAGGATAGGTACCTTAGAAGAACAAGTAGATAAACTCACCCAGCGATTAAGGAATATGGAAGAGTCAAAGGCAGAGAAAGAAGAAGTCTCAGAGGAAATGTTGGAATCTCAAAGGGCAGAAGATCAGGAAAGAATAAATCGGCTTCAACAAGAATTGCAAGCTATAAGAATAGAGCGAGATAATTTACGTGAGGATCTCGAACAATTCAAAGAAGCGGAAGATAAACTGCTTGAAAAAGATCAGAAGATTCAACAACTTGAGGCCGAGGTTCAAGAAAAAATACGGACAATCGAAGCAAATAAAGAAGATTTAGAGAGCATTAATAGGCTTCAAGCGGAGATATCTGAATTAAAGGAACAAAATCGATTAAAAGAACAGAGTCTTCAAGATGTAAGAAATGAAAAAAATGCCTTAGAAAATCAAAATCAAAAGCTGAAAGACAAAAACGAACAATTAAGAGATAAAATCTCCCAAATTGAAGAAAAATCCCTTCTATATGAAAAACAAGAGAATAAAATCATCAATCTTGAACAAAAAATAATGCAACTGCAATCGAAAATTTCTGATGACAAAGAAGTGCAGAGCAGTCAAAGAGGTAAAATTAACAGTCTTAAAGCAGAAAATCAAGAATTACGTGAAAAAGTTAATAATCTCACCATTGATATTCAAAATAAAACAAGGAAAATCGAACAGCAACAAGAAAAAATAAACGACCTTAGTGCCGAATTGGAGGATGTTAAATTAGAGAAGAATAGCATTCGGGAAGAATTAGCCCAAGTAGGTGCAGATCAATTAGAGGCAATGGAAGAATATCATACAGAACTTGCCCAAAAGGATGAAAAGATTCAAGAGCTTCAGCAGAGAATCTCAAATATCCAAAAAGAATTTGAAGAAAGTCAGGGAATAGAGGAATCAGAACGAATCCAAGAATTAGAGCAAGAAATTGCGAATCTAAATGATCAACTCAATGAAAAACAAAAGAAATATCAAAAGCTCTTTGAGGATCATAACAAACTCAAGGATCAAGAGGCGCAAAAAATTGGGGAGCTCAATCAAAGAATCCTTGAAAAAGAAAAATTACTGGAAGACCTCAATCAAGAAAATGAACAATTAAAGAATAAAATTAATGAGATGATTTACCCCGAGGAAACTGAGAAACTCGGACAGAAAATTGAATCTCTCAAGAATAAAATAAACAATAAAGAGGATATAATAAAAGAACAAAAAAGTCAAATAGCCCAGCAACGGGAGCAACATCACAATCAATTAGATCAAAAAGAAGAAAAAATCAATGATTTAGAAGGGCAAATTATTCACCTCAAAAAGATAAATGAGAGCCTCCAAGAAAAAGCAGATCAAATTGAGGAATTGCAAAAACAGCTGGATGATTTTGAAAAAATATTGATGGAGAATGAACAGCTAAAGGAGGATTTGAATGAGAGTACCGAAAAACTCAAGGAGAGCCTCAACCAAAAAGATGTTTTATATGAAAGAATCCAAGATCTGAAAAAGGAAGATCGGGGGAATAAAGCCATAATATCAAGATTAGAGAAAAAAATAAAGGACCTTGAAGGACAAGGTATTAAAGAAAATGCCGAAGTAGAACTGCTAAGAAAGAAGCTTGATAAAAAAGATGAGCAATTGAAAGAGCAAATTATGATTGGTTCGGAAGCCCAAGGAAAATTTACGGTACTGAAAGAGCAATTTGACACCTTATACCCCAAAATGGAAAAATTGGAGGAAAAGAATGATAAGTTGCAAGAACAAGTCCGCTCCCTCGAGCTCAAGAGAGAAAAAACCTTGAATGAACTGGAAAAAACCCAAAATATGATGAGACAAAAGGAACAAACCATTCAAGATTTACAGCAAAAAGTCCAAGTTTTGAAAGAAAAGGCATCTACAGCCGAAGATTCCGGAAAAGTTATGGAATTGCAAGAAAAATTAAATAAACTAAACCAGAAGATTAAGGAGCAGCACGCAATAAATGATGAATTGGCCGATGATGTGGCAAAATTCAAGACCGAGGTACTCTTGGCTAAGAAAGAAACCAGAAGAAAAGAGGAGGAAATTGTACTTCTGAAACGGCGTATTAAACTATTACGCAGAGAGATTAAGACACAAAATCTCAGGTAGCCAAACGTGATATTTCCTTTTTTTACTTAATTATATTCTAAATGGATAGTTATTTCACGACATCAAGAATCTTAAGAACCTGTTTAATAAGCATAAATAAGCAAGAGTGGGAGGGAATTAACATGGAGAAAAAAAATAATTTTTTGAAGGACAATGTTAAGGAAATCAACAATCTCAATCAAAGGAGCGGAAGAATGCTTTCTCTTATTGATCTTATCCATAGAGAAACGATACCCTTGGAAGTGGGAGAATATTTTTTAAATCATATAAGAAGGGGCGCTAATATATTAGTAGCTGCAAAACCCGGAGGTGCAGGGAAAACCGCCATCATGGCAGCATTATTAGGAATACTACACCCAACAATTAAAGTTAAAACCGTCCAAGAGAATGATTTTCGGGAGAATAATAAAAAAAGGAATAAGACAAACAAAAATAACTATCCATTAACATATGTTATTCATGAGATTGGAAAGGGAGGCTGGTATGGATATTATTGGGGAAAGCCAGTCGCCCAAATCCTACGTAAAACTGGGGAAAACACCTTCTTTTTCTCAAATATGCATCCCGATTCCATCAGAAAAATTAAAAAAACCTTTAAATCTTTCGGATTAAAGCAAAAAGAGATCATGAGTATCGATTTTATCATAATCCTGGAATATAATCTACGAGCGGATCCCTCCCGAACGATAAAGGAAATTTGGAAACCAAAGGAAGAAAGATTTGGTAAAATTTATGATAAAGAAAAGGGAAAAAACCAGTCCATATTTAACGAAAAATTATCTTCTAAATATGCAGATTTTCTGAATATGTGCTTAGAAAATAGAATATTTAAGATAGAGAAAGTAGCAACAACTTTACTTGATTTTGAGAAGACCATGCCCAATCAATAAGCTTTTTTATCCAGAATTTCTAATTACAATTTAGCCACACTCTATACGATATTGAATTGATTTTATTGAAAAATGACAGGTGATTTGTATGGAAAAAACGGAAAAGTTTGCACTCTTGGGGGCAATTGTATTTGGCATTTTAACTTGGGCACTAGAATCGGCTTTTTTTGAGTTCATAGGTCGTTCTAAATATTATTCTTGGGGATTGTTTTCCGATCCAAGCACTACAGAACTCGATAATCCCACCCTTCTGGTAATGGGATTGATTAATCTCCTTTTAATCGTAGCAGGGATAAACATTTTGTTTAAATATTCATCAAAGCGGGTGACTCGGAAATTAAGGAAACAAACCACGTTTCTCTATGTTTTTGGAGCAATCTTTGTTTTAATCTACGGAATAATAATAATTCAAGAAATTGACGGACAATTCGGATACGGATGGAATTTCTGGAATCCGGGGTTTGGAATATTTGCTTTGTTTATTGAATCGGCCATTTTCTTTTACTTATCATATTTACGGCTCAAATAAACCTATAGAATAAATAAAATAACTTTTTTCTTCTTTTTTAGTTTTAGTTCGTCAAATTTAGTAAATTGGACGCATTTTTTAGATTGAGAGCATGATTGATGTATGTTTAATTAATCCCAGAACGGAAACCCAAACGAGTATAGATGAAAGAAACAAAACGGCAATGTTCCAAGAAGGGGTTATTAAAAGCACGGAAAAACAGATACGAGAACCACCCAATGGAATCTTGATTCTGGCAGCCATTCTTGAAAATCGAGGGTATTCAGTGGAAATTGTTGATTGTTCCATTTTGCTCAACCCCGAAGAAAAGATCAAGGAGATTGCACCAAAAAGCCGGGTTATCGGAATAACTTCCCTTACAAATACCATAAATATGGCAAAATCTTTAGCAAAAATCGCTTTTCGTGAAAACCCCGATCTATTCCTAATTTTTGGAGGACCACATGTATCTTTCCGATATAAGATTCTGCTCGAGAAAAATCCCTTTATCGATTTTGTATGTGTGGGAGAGACCGAAGAATCCTTTCCTTGGTTGGTGCAAGAAATATTGGGTGAGCCAGCAATTGAGAGATATTATCAGGGAATTTCATTAAACTCGGAAAAAAAGGAGATTTTAAGGGAGATTAAAAAAAATCAAGACTACAAAATCCCAAATGGAATAGCATATCTTCAAGATAAAGCCGTTCATTACACGGGAAAACCAGAACCCACAGATATAGAGGAATTACCTCAACCCGCAAGACATTTATTGCATCAAAAATACACAGTAGCAAATGTATTAATAAATCGGGGATGTTCTTTTCAATGCTCATTTTGCAGCCGTTCCAAATTGTTCCCAAAAACTCGGCTTCGCTCCCTTCAGAACGTGCTGAATGAGGTTGATCAAATCCTTTCCTTTTCCAACTACAAAGTTATCAATTTTTACGATAATATAAATCTAAACCCTACCTATTTTCGCCGATTTTTGAATGCCCTAAAGAGCAAACCGAATATGCTTCCGTGGGGTGCAGAACTAAGGGCAGACATAATTACGGAAGAGGATGCCAATCTTATGAAACAAGCACACTGTAAAGGGATCGCGACAGGGGTAGAAAGTGCCAATGAGAAGGTCTTAAAGATTAACGGGAAAGCCCAAAGGATTGCAGAAGAACGAAAGGGAATAGTTAATCTGAAAAAAGCAGGGATTGCGGTTCAATTGTTTTTCATCATTGGATTACCAGGAGAAACCAAGGAAACCTTCTCAGAAACCTTACAATTTATTCGTAATTTGCCCCTTAATCCCAATAAAGACAAATTGGAATTTTTTCTCCCTACGCCCTACCCAGGCGCCGATTTCGTTGAGCATCAAGAAAAATACGGAATTCATATCCTCCATCATAATTACGATATTTATAATTGTAGAGAAATTATCTTGGAAACCGAAACCCTCTCAAAATCAGAAATCGAGGATTTGTTAAATCAAGCGAGGAAATTGGAGAAAATGATGGGATTTAAATAGAAGGTATTGAATCTTTTATCTCAAATTCTCAAATTTTGTGTTAAGAACAGAACCACAAAATGGCACATTTAGGATCTTTTCTTGAGCATATTATTATTTTGGGAGATAAATTCCTCCCCAAAGCCTTTAATCGATTCTATTTTTTCGGGATTTTTAAGAATACATTGAATAATCTCATCTGGAACATCCATTTCTTTCAATAATAATTTGGCTTTTTTTGGGCCACAGTTTAAAAGTCCCTCTATAAAGAATGTTTGGGCATCATGTAAATACGGCATCTTTGATTTATTTCGGGATAAGACCGGTGCTTTATCCTCAATTTGAACTCTTTTTGCAATACTTTTAATACAATAGGCAGAATCTTTATAATTTCGGGTGGGAATCACCGAAGGTAAATTGGGTAATTCGGGAAGGGAAAGAATATTTTCATGAATAGATTGAATAAACTGTCTATTTTCCTTTCCGAACCTGTAAAATCCCTCAACCAATATGAATCCCTCCTTATTTGCCTTAACAGAATCCCGAATAATTTGCATAACCATCTCCTTTTTTGTTTGAGATCTCAGCAATTTACTGGTGATTCTAAAAATAAAGACGACTTCATCACCTTTAGCCTCCTCTATATTGAGGATAACAGGGATTTCGATTAGGTTTGGTCCAATATCCTTTTCAACGATTGTAAAATTGAAATCGGGAGAACGTAAAAGCTTAATGAGTTTTTCTGTCCGCTTTTCTTTCTCCTTATCAATTCTTAGATATAAATTCGGGTTTTTTGTGGTCAAGTTTTAACCTCATATATATAAGTTGGAGCCCATCCATATTTATAACAGAAAATCGCTATGGGATCCTTAATCAGAAAATAAGCAAGCTTATTATTAAAAATTCATTATTGATGATATAATAGAATGAACGATTCCGTAGAAGAAACCAAAATCATAATGGATGAAAGAGAACGGGGAAAGATTAGGACATCATTCAGATTCTTGGAAAAAAAGAAGGGATATCCTATCGATCTCCAAATTGAAACCATGGAATTTGGGGATTTTATCATCTCCCCAAGAATTGCAATAGAAAGAAAGCGGGGGGATGATTTAGTATCTTCTATCTTCGACAACCGGTTCTTCAAGCAACTAAATCAATTAGCACGATGGTTCCAATATCCTATCCTTTTATTAGAAAACCCTTCGCTAATATTTAAAAGATCTTCTACACC